>CAYXTZ010000184.1:0-2519 GCA_964468535.1 uncultured Sulfurovum sp. | reverse complement strand
GACATACCCACATCGATGATGATAGCTGTTGTTTCAGTCTCAAGAACTGCCATGTTTCCACCGATTTCACCTAGTCCACCTAGTGGCGTGAAACGGATTTTTTCACTCACAGACATATCCATGTTTCTCCATGGGTTCATGGTTGCATCTTTGACGCGGTCATTTATCTCTAGGTACTCTCTCATAGTATCATTGACAGTGGTTATGTTTCTACGTTTGCCTCTGCCCTTATTGTTTCCGCCATGACGGTTGTTGTTTGGTTTTCCCCCTGGCTTGTTATTGGAGTTTGCTCTAGCATTATTGCTAGGTCTGTTGTCACTTCCATTTTTGTTTTGATTATTTCGGTTGCGATTATTGTTCCCGTTTGGGTTAGGTTTTCTGTTCCCGTTTGGTGTAGGTTTTTCGTGAATGTTACCATCTACCTCTTGTTTAGGGTTGGGCTTTTTATTTGGGCTTTCAGGGTTTGCTTTCCTGTTTGGGTTAGGACGGTTGTTGTTTTGTCCTTGTTGCTGTGCTTTGTTTTGTCTGTGTGGGTTAGGGCGTCTTTCTCTAGGAGCATTACTACTTTGCGTATTATTGTTTTGTGTTTTTGGCTCTTGATTTTGAGACTTTTCTCTGTCTTGACTGTTGTTTTCCATCTAAATTATCCTTTAGTTCATTATATAGTTGATGATACATAGATGTCGCAGTTTCATGAGGTCGTAGGTTAGAACCTAGTTCTAACTTTGAAAAAAGTGTGTTCACAATATCTTTAGAAAAAACAGTAGAGAGATTTCTGACAAGTTTTTTGCGTGGTTGCGAAAATGCAATTTTTAAAAACGCTTCGAACTTTTCATCGTTTCTTGACTGGTTTTTCTCTATTAAAAGCACGGCAGAAGTGACGTTTGGTGCTGGGACAAATGCTTCGGGCTCAACCTCGAAACACAGTGTCGCTTTCCCTACACTTTGGGCTAAGACAGAAAGAGCTGAAAACTCTTTTTGCTTAGTCTGTGCAGAAAACTTTACGGCAACTTCTTTCTGAACCATTACCAAAACACTCTGGCAATTTGGATCTTTAAATGCTTTTAAGATGATATTGGTCGCAATATAATAGGGTAGGTTAGCCACGAGATGATATGATTCATCCAATAAACTTCCCGACTCCCAATGCTCAAGCACATCCCCGCAGCGTAATTCAAAATCACCCTTATGGATGGAATCTTTAAATTCACTTGTAAGATGCTCACATAATCTTTTATCAACCTCAAATGCTGTGACATTTCGAACTTTCACAAGTTCTTTGGTTAAATCACCTAAGCCAGGCCCAATTTCTGCAACTTTTAAGTTGCTCTTGGGCATCGCTTGGATGATTTTATGCAGATACATATCGTTCTTTAAAAAGTTTTGACCAAATTTTTTAGAAGCAAATTCGGATAAATTTTCAATAATCATACTATAATCTTCCTTTATAACCTATATTAATCCTTTGTAGTGGATTATTTTTGTATAATTCTACCATAATAAGCGGAGAGTTAAATGGATTATTTTGCGAAAAGAATTATTCCTTGTTTGGATGTCAATGATGGACGCGTAGTTAAAGGTGTAAACTTTGTAGGCTTACGTGATGCTGGTGACCCTGTTGAGATTGCACGTAGATACAATGAAGAAGGTGCAGACGAAATTACTTTTTTAGATATCGGAGCGAGCCATGAAGGACGTGATACGATAGTAGAGGTAGTTAAAAAAGTGGCACAAGAAGTATTTATACCTTTGACTGTAGGGGGAGGGATAAGAGAACTCCCAGATATTTATAATCTTTTAAATGTGGGATGTGACAAGGTGAGCATAAATTCTGCGGCCATTAAAAGACCAGACTTTATAGAAGAGAGTGCAAAACGTTTTGGGTCTCAGTGCATCGTTGTGGCTATAGATGCAAAACAGGTTTCCCAAGACAGGTGGCATATATTTACACATGGTGGTAGAAACGATACAGGAATAGATGCGCTTAAGTGGGCAAAAGAAGCATACGACAGAGGTGCGGGTGAATTGCTCGTGACCTCCATGGATGCAGATGGAACAAAAGCAGGATTTGACAATACCTTAAATAAAAAGATATCCCAGCTTGTAAATATCCCAGTTATTGCTAGTGGGGGTGCGGGAACTATGCAGCATATAGAAGAAGCATTTACTCTTGGGTTTGCTGATGCGGCATTAGCAGCTTCTATCTTTCACTTTAAAGAGATTGACATTTTGGATTTAAAAGAGTATCTTCGCAGCAAAAATATCCCAGTGCGGATGTGAAAGGGCTAGATGATTATCTGTGCAGGAAAAACAGAACTTTTTGATTTTGCAGTACCTGTAGGTATTGGATTGATTGAGGTGACGATGAATTTAACAAAACTATGTGTGTCGCAAAAGCCTGACTTTTTATTTTTTGTTGGAACAGCAGGCTCGTATGGTGAAAAAAAGATTTATGACATCATCGAATCTAAAACAGCGTGCAACATAGAAAATAGTTTTTTTAATGCAGGAGCGTATAC
>CAYXTZ010000183.1:0-2520 GCA_964468535.1 uncultured Sulfurovum sp. | reverse complement strand
GCAAAAAATGCATTAATAGAAGAGAGTTTTCTGTTAAGTGTGCGTTTATTTTCAAAGCTTGCTAAAAATGTCAATACATCGGTAGTATCTACTTTAGTAAGTATTTTTTTGCTTGTGTTTTCTAGTTGCGCTAGGTCAGAAATATAAGAGGAGATAGTAAGAATATCAAGTGCTTTAGTAACACTCAAATATTCTTCAAAGGCAACAAGTAAATTACTCATACCTTTAAATTATTCATACCTTAACTTGGAAAGGTCAATTATGTTTCCATCTTTATAGAGTTTTGTTCCCGTGATAAATGCAGGTTCAGAAATTTTTCCCAAATCATAAATTTTAGACTTAGTCAAGTCACGATTTAGTACAATAAGTGACCCCTGTTGGTCTAGTGCAAATACTCTAGCATCAAAAGCTGTGCCTGCCGCATAGTGTGCAAACTTAAACTTAGTCTCTCCTACTACTTCAAGATTGCCACTTAAGGCAATCACTTGTCCTTCTTTGCTAAAGAGGTAAATTCTCCCATTATCCACTGCAACTTCAGAAATATTTGCTCTATATTCTTGTTTTCCTGCATTACCTAGTGTAATCAATCTTGTTGGTGTAGCTGCCACCATTGTGTTGCCCATACGTGAGAGATGAATGACATTGTTAAATGCTGTTTCGCTAGAGATATAAACTACTTTTGCACTTTCCACATCAGAAATGTTTACAATAATAAGCTTTCCATCAAGCATAGGCATTACCACAAGGTTTTCTATAAACATTGGACTAGCTGCTCTTGTGTCGATGGCAAAAGTACGTTCAGAGCGATTTTCAACAATTTTTCTGTTTTCTTTCATAAGATAAATACCAAAAGTATTACTATTTAAGATATAAGCGATTACACCATTTTTAATAGTAGCAGAGACAACAGGAGTATGTAGTGATACAGCACGTATAGGCTCTTTTGTCTTTTTGTCAATGATTTTTAAAATACCCTCAGGGTTTGCTGCAAGTACGTACTTGTCACTTTCATTTAAAAATCTATATCCTTCTCCAAGAGAAATATCACTAATACCAGCTTTTCCAAGGTACTGACCACTACTTAAAGTACCACCATCGCGGCTAAGGTCTACGATGTTTGCACCATATGATTTTGATGCATGTGAGGCAGAAAAAGTGTTTTCAGGCTCAAAATATTTCTTAGAACTACAGCCAGAAAAAAGAAGTGCTAGTGCTGTAAATACTATCAATATTAACTGTTTCATTTATTTCGCCTTAATAAGAGAATGCTTTAAAAACCCAGTAATGACTGCTAAATGCGAACGTTCATCAATACCTTCTAACTTTTCTCTAGCCATTGCAATATCTCCTGCACCAATGGCAAGATATGCCTGCTGGAAAAGTGAAAGTTCTTTATATAGTGCTGACTCTATTGGTTTTTTTTGCAAGACACTAGCCGTGTAAGCACTTGCATCTGCAATCACCGCATTTTTACTACTGGCCAAACCTTCTAGTGTTTTGACATCTTCATGTTTGGCTGCCTCAGCATAAGAAAAAAGGTCAAACAATGCAGGGTTATTTTCTTTAAGTATTTTTAGTGCTGAAGCGTCATCACTTTTTACTTGTAATGCAATAAATGCTTCATTTGCCTTCACTAACTTTGCTTCGTGCATCGACTCTAACACAGCCCTAGCTATAAAAAAGATAACAAGTGCAATTACAACACCCCATATAAGAAGCTTATACTTCCTATATAATGTTTCTAGTTTAAAGGCACTCTCCAGTAGCTTTTCATCACTACCCAACTCTTTTTTTACAAAACTTACATCATCTTTTATACTCACACAACTCTCCTGATAAAGATTTTTATTGCTACTATTATACCCTTTGGAGTTAAAAGTTATCTACAACTCAACTACCGTAATCCCCAAGTTACCAGGCATACGGTAAAACTTCCCTATTTTAGGATGTTTTTTAAGGTATTCACTCACAAGTTTAGACAACACACCTCCACCTGTACCATGGATAATTTGTACTTCATTCAGATTGTTTACCAAGGCATCTGAAAGAAATTTATCTACAGTATCTAGTGCTTCGTCTGCATACATTCCTAAAAGTTTTACCGAGACAGAAGCCCCTGATTTTTCTACATTTACAATTGCTTTTGGTTTATGTGCTTTGGCTTGGAGTTTTGCTTTGGGTTCTTCACCTCTTCGTTTGAGCTGGGAGAGTGGTACACGCATTTTAAGTCCATCTACGATGATAGTAGCATCTTTCCCACGCAAGGAAACAAGTTCACCTTTATGTGAACGGTACTTTACCTTGTCACCTTCTATTAAAGGTGCTGTATCTGTTTTGGCTAACTCTTTTTGCTTAAAGTCTTTACGTTGATGTGCAGTATTGAGTAAGCGTCTTCCTTCTGTAGACTCTTTTGCTTTTAAGGCTTCACGTGCTTTTTTTGTTGCTCCGTTATAACGATTTTCTAGTGTGGCTATGGCTTTTCTATGTTGCTCTTGGAGTTTAAACTCTTCTTCTTCAAGT
>CAYXTZ010000182.1:0-2551 GCA_964468535.1 uncultured Sulfurovum sp. | reverse complement strand
CACAGACTCATCAAAACACAGCTAAACAAAGATGAAGAAGAAGCCTCTTACCTCTTACGAAACATAGAACCCCTTTGTGCTAGAGTGAGCGAACTAGAACGTGAAGCTACCAAGTGTGAATGGGACTTTAGAGACCGTAAATTTGCACGTTGGGCAGAGCAACACTTAGGTGAAGCTTACGAAGCAGAAGTTGTTGAAGCTGGAGAGTCTGCAAAAGCTGTACTACTAGGAGATATCAAAGGTATCACGGTAAATTTACATGGTGACAATGTGATGCTTTTTGATAAAATACGCGTGAAGATATCTGAAGTGAATATTGCTCAAGCTGTGATTATGACTGAATTAGTGGAGAAGCTTTCTAAAGAAGAGATGGAGTTGTAAAATATGTCAATTTGAGATGTTTTTGTCTAAATTTCTGTTTACATTGTATAATATGTTAAAATTTGAGTTCATGAAAGGGTTATTATGAAAGTTGGTGGATTGTTTGCGGGAATTGGAGGTATTGAGTTGGGCTTTAGAAATGCTGGATTTGATATTGAATGGGCAAACGAAATGGATAAAAATGCCTGCATCACATACAGAGATAATCATAAACATACACTACACGAAAAAGACTTAAATGACCTAAAAACTGATGAAGTAGCACCTATTGATATTCTCACTGGTGGATTTCCTTGTCAGGCATTTTCTATTGCAGGTTACCAAAAAGGTTTTCGTGACGATAGAGGGAATGTATTTTTTCGTATTTTAGATTTTATTGATGCACTAGCTCCTAAAGTTGTATTTTTAGAAAATGTCAAAAATATAATTGCTCATGATAAAGGAAATACTTTTGAACGAATTATATATGAATTAGAAGAGACAAGAGGCTATACTGTTAGACATAAGGTCTTAAACTCTTGTGAATATGGTAATGTTCCCCAAAATAGAGAAAGAATTTATATAGTCGCATTTAAAGATGAAGTTATTGCATCCAAATTTACTTTCCCAAAACCAAAAAAGTTAACTAAAAAAGTAACTGACCTTATAGAAGCTACAGCTGATGAAAAATACTACTATAATAAAAGCAGGTACTATACACAACTTAAAGATGAGATGAAAAATACAGATACCGTCTATCAATGGCGTAGAGTCTATGTACGCGAAAACAAAAGTAAACTATGTCCTACTCTAACTGCAAATATGGGCACAGGGGGTCATAACGTACCTCTTGTTATTGATAGTAAAGATATACGAAAATTGACTCCTAGAGAATGTGCTAGATTTCAAGGATACCCCGATACGTTTAGGTTTCCAAAACAACTTGCCAATTCATCTTTATATAAGCAAATTGGAAATTCTGTCAGTCTACCTGTTATCGAAGCTATTGCTAAAGAAATAAAGAAAGTATTATAAGTTACTCATGTCATTTTACAATAATCAAACAATTATACAACAAGACTTATATAAAGAGTACCTGCAAATTATAGGAAGCTTGTCCAATCTATTTTCAGACTCAGATACCCCCTATCTATACTATCGTATTGCCGAAAAAATGTTTTGTCAAGCATTTAATGCCACAGATTTATCACGAGGCGATGTATCTTATGATGCCCAAAAAGGAGACTTAGGCATAGGTTTAAAAACATATTTACGAAGTAATAATAAAAGTATACAAAAAATTGCAGAATTTAATAAAGATAAAATCTTATACGATAACCTATCTCTCACTAAAAAAGTTTATAAAATTGCTGCATTAAGAAATCAACGGCTAACATTTACAAATGACTTATACAATATTGAGAAGTCCATATATCATTGTGTAGTAAGAGATAAAGGTAAGTTTTTTATTTTTGAAGAAGACACTAACAAAATAAATCTCGATTTTATAAAGAACATTAAGCAAAAAAAATCTTCTATTACATTTGATGATGGTATTCATGAATATACATTTTCACTTTCTAAAAGTACGCTAATGAAACGATTTAATACATTTGATTTTTTAGATACCTTTGATGTTAATATTATTGAAGACCCTTTAACTGCCTTATATTCCTTAATTAATTCAAAGCAACCTCTTATGACAAATTCACATATTAAAGATACTGTTTTTCTACCCTTATATGGAAGCAAACATAAAGTATATGATAATAGTGGATTAAATCAATGGAATGCGAATGGAAGAACAAGAAACATAGATGAGGTATATATACCTATTCCTAAAAAACTACATATATACAAACCAAACTTTTTCCCAAAAAAAGATATAGTTTTTACATTAAACCTTCCCAATAGAACTAATCTACAAGCCAAAATCTGTCAATCAGGAAGCAAGGCATTAATGTCAAACCCAAATAAAGCTTTAGGAAAATGGTTACTTCGTGACGTGTTTAAACTAGCAGAAGGTGAGTTGGTTACAAATAATACATTATATACTTATGGTATTGATTCTGTCAGAATAGACAAAATTAATGAAACAGAATATGACATTAACTTTTCCAAATTAGATAGTTATGAAAATTTTATTTTTAAATTAGAGCATAATACATGATACGAATTATTTCTCTCTTCT
>CAYXTZ010000181.1:0-2575 GCA_964468535.1 uncultured Sulfurovum sp. | reverse complement strand
TTTTTAGGTGGTGCTACATATACCACTTTATTATCTTTAATTGCTAGTGCCATGACAACTCCTTTCTTTTGTTTTAGATTGTCATATTGTAACATAAATAAATTAACCCAAAAATGAAGATGGAGCGTAGGTTTACTGATAGTGGGGATGCTTGCACGTACAAGTGACATCATCAAGTAGCTTATTGTTTTAAACCCCTACACATTTTACTGATAGCGGGGATATTAGTAATTCTGGAATTATAAAAACACAACTTCGTTTTAAACCCCTACACATTTTACTGATAGCGGGGATATGGATAGAGGTATTCTCTCTAGAGAAGACTTAACACGTTTTAAACCCCTACACATTTTACTGATAGCGGGGATTTGCTTTAAATGATTATATCATTGAAGGTAAAGAGTTTTAAACCCCTACACATTTTACTGATAGCGGGGATAACCCATACACTGGGTCTTTGCTCATTTTACTTATGATAACAATGCGATGTTAACGAGCTTTGCATAAAGTGCGTACATGTACCCTATAACAATGCACAAGTTTAGCATGTTTTTTCTAACACTGCCCTAAAATAGGCACTTCATGGGTACAAAAAAGTGCGTACATCTCTTTAGCCAATACGTTTTTTTAGACATATACGCACTTTTTCATTTTTGACCCTCCGCAAAGCCCGTAAATACGCACTCTAAAACTTAAACAAAACTAAAAGTGCGTACACCCCTAGCCCAAAACTCCATATAGTGACGTACACGCAATAAATAAAAAATCTACAAAAGACAACAGATACCCAAAAATAGGCATTTGTAACAGTATAGCTTAAAACTATCTTAACCAAAAAGTGCGTACATCTCTTGGGCTAGTATTTGTTTACAAAACCTTTGTAAGTCGCCCTATCTAAAAGTGAACGCTTTAGATGATTCATCTGAAACTCTATGATGTTATAGAGTGGAGATTTGCCATACCTACTGGGTGCAGGTGTGGCTAAACGCTCCTGTATGTTCTGCACGATGAGCTTGATGCTTGCCTTACTTAGTCTGCCGTTACTTTGTGTGATTTTCTGTCCACGGTTGAGGAGTGCGAGTATCTCTCTGTCTACTACGGGTTGTCTAAATGCTTCTACCATGTCATAAACCAAAGTAGGTTTGTTTGACTGTACAGAATGATATAGCGGATAGTATAGGTTCAGACCTTCATGTATAAGTGCAGACTGTACACGGTTATAGAGTATGGCATAGCCATAGTTTAGGGCTTGGTTTATCTCGTCTTTTGAGTTTTGGTGTGTACGTACAAACCCTTCTATGCCCAACACCTCAGCAAAAGCAGCCCAGTACTGTGCAGATATACTTCCCTCTATGCCCATCAAAGATTTCTTGTCTTTGGCAGTTTTTATCTTTTGGTGTATGTGCTGCATGTTGGCTATTTTGTCTTGTATGATTGTGTTTTTGCGTCGCCTATTGAGGTACTTCATGAGGTTTATCTGATTACGTGACTTTGTGTGTACCACCTCTTTAGCATAGACCAATCCTCTTGGAGAAAAGTAGTTTTTCAGTTGTGCCATATGCACCGCAGGAGAGATGTGATGATGGTAAGTAAGCATCGCATACGGAGTTGCCCGGTCTATGAAGTCTATATCTATCTTACGCTTGGCACACTCATAGACCAGATAGGTAGAGAGTGAGCTTTGTTTGTTGAGTAGTAGTATGCGTTTTATCCTGTTAACAGGGGCTTCCAAGACTACTTTACCTTTGAGTTTGACCTTTATCTTGCCCTGAACCTAGAAATGCACCCACATCAGAGACCACTATCTCCGATGATTTTATCTGTTTTTGCAGATAAGCACGTTTTTGGTTTGCAACACGTTTTTGTGCAGATGCCAGTGGTGTCTGTAGTGCCAACTCTCCATATGCTTTAGACACAAGACCCTCTATCCAGTGTCTATGGTGTACATCGACATAACTTTTCAGTGCTTCGAGCAAAACCTTTATCTGCATTTTGGCATTGACAATCTTCGTACTTTTTGCCATGACTATTTTCTCTACAACTACCTCTTCGAGTGCGTCTTGTAGTAGTTTGAGTTGGGCATCATCATCTATGAGTTTGGCATAGTAGTTTTTAAACCCTACTATCTTTTCATTAAGCTTTTCCACCACATTTAAAAGTGTAAGATTTTTGGTTTCACTTTTAAGTTTGTTTACTTTTTTAGCCAAACGTACAGTGTCGATGCTTACTTGGTTTTCTACAAAAGACAAACCCAAATACTCAAAGCCTTTATCAAGGTTACTTAGATAGGTTTTTTTAGGGTTAAAGTGTAATTTAATGCGAGCCAAATACTCAGTAGCCACTTTGCGTGCATCACTAGCCTCTGCTTGGTCTTTTCCAAAAAAGAGCATATCGTCTGCATAACGCACAAACATCAGTCCCTGCTCTTCCATATAAAAATCAAAATCATTTAGATAAATGTTTGAAAGCAATGGAGACAGTACATCACCCTGATAAACCCCCTCACTTTTATCTACCCATTTATTTCTAGCTAGTGTACCTTGTGACAAGTAGTAGGCGATGAGATGCACTATCT
>CAYXTZ010000180.1:0-2579 GCA_964468535.1 uncultured Sulfurovum sp. | reverse complement strand
ATGTAAACGTTTGGAAGAAGTATCTCAGAGCCATCTTTGGCTTCTAAAAAGTAGCCATAGTCCGTGTCACGCATGATTTCAAGTGTGTTTATCTCACCTATACAGAGTGTTAAGTTTTGTGTTTTAATTTCGATTGCTTTAGAGTGTAATTCTTCTGACATTGTGTTATTCCGTTTATTTTTATTTTGTGATGCACTCACAAATTACAACATTATAGCTAAAATATTTTTGGATATAATTCAATAAAAAGACAAGGAAAAAACATGCTTCCAAACGTACTCACAAAAACCTCAACTACCAAAGGCGGTAAAAAAGTAACCCATCTTGCTTGGTGGGTGACACTTTTACTCTCTTTGGCACTTGCTATTGGGACGTGGAATCCAAGTGAAAATCATTTCATCCATTATATCTCAAATACAGGTGACCTCTTATCGGGCTTTAAACCTTTTGGTATACTCATCATGATGGCACTTTGGTTACTTGCTATTAAGTCTATCTTTCAAAGTTTAGGCTTCTTTGGTGCTTTAATTACTGTTATCATCATCGGGGCTTTTATCTGGGGCTTACAAGAGTACAATATCATAGATGTCAGTAAGTTTGACCAGGCAGGATGGGCCGCCACTATAGGCATGGGTTTGCTTATTTGGTTTGGTCTAAATGCTTCTATTATCTGGAAAAAACTTACAGGTGTTTACACTACGGATGCCACGTCTGAAGACATGTAAAACCTAGACTTTAATAACTTATGATATAGTGCAAAAAAATAATTTAATACCCAAAGGAAAACCACATGGCATACAACGAACTAACAAGCCAAGAAAAACACGTCATCCTCAACAAAGGAACAGAGCGTTCTTTCACTGGTAAATACTGGAACTATGAAGGCACAGGTATGTACACCTGTCGTCAATGTAACGCTGACCTTTTCCCCTCTACTGCAAAGTTTGACTCTTTTACGGGCTGGCCAAGTTTTGATGACAGCATAAAAGGTGCAGTAGAAGAGATAGGCGATACAGACGGCAGTAGAACTGAAATCGTTTGTGCAAACTGCAAAGGTCACCTTGGGCATGTGTTTAAAGGTGAAGGCATGACTGACAGCAGTACGCGTCACTGTGTAAACTCCATTTCTTTAGACTTCAAAGCCGAAGACTAAGAAAGTTAATGACTGGTATTTTTACTTCACAATGTCTTCTAAATGTTTCGCAAATACCTCAGGTGCTATAAAACCTGTGAGTGATTTTTCAGCCAAATAGGCATTTTCTGTATCAAAAAAAATGATATTTGGCACGCCAAAGAGTTCATACTTTTTAAGTAACGCTTTGTCCGCATCAGAGTTCGCTGTAACATCAACCTTAATAAACGTAAAGTTTTTGAGTTGTTCCTTCACAAGAGGGTGTGGAAATGTAATCTCATCTAGTTCTACGCATGCTAAACACGAGTCTTTCGTAAAGTCTACCACAACTGGCTTGCTTGAAGCTTTCACTTCTTTCATAAGACGTTCTACAGAATAGCCCAAATATTTACTTTCATCTACTGCACTTGTGCCTTCTGCAGAAACACCTGTGGTAAACTTCTCAAAAGGTCTAAGCATAGAGTTTGCTCCTGAAATAGCCCCTATAAAAAGTGACGCTCCCCAAAGCATAAGTACAAGCGCTAGTAACTTAAAGAGTTTTCCTGCCCCTTTACTTTCATCGCTACTGTCAAAGACTCCCATATATAGTGCTGACCCCATAAACAACAGTGACCATAGAATCAATGTAAGTCCATCTGGTAAAATGCGAGAAAGCATAAAGATACCAAGCCCTAACATCATCACACCAAAGACTTGTGAGATTACAGTCATCCAGCCACCAGGCTTGGGCATAAACTTACCTGCTCCTATGCCTACTAGTAGCAAAGGCATACCCATACCTATACTCATCACAAAAAGTGCAGCTCCACCCAAAAATGCATCTCCTGTGTGTGCTATAAATAACACTGCCCCACCAAGAGGAGGGGCTACACAAGGACCCACGATAAGTGCAGACAATAGTCCCATAATAGCAGTCCCCATGATGCCTTTACCTTGGGCATTGTCACTTGTTTTACTTAGTTTGGACTGCCATGAAGCGGGCAATGCTATCTCATAATACCCAAAAAGAGACAAGGCTAGTGCCACAAACATTAAAGCAAATATAGACAGTACCCAAGGGTTTTGCATGGCACTTTGGATGTCCGCTCCCAACAGTCCCGCGATAACCCCAACTGTTGTGTAAGTAAGTGCCATAGAGACCACATACACTAAAGAAGTAAAAAATGCCTGCATGACTGAGGGCTTAGTATCTCCTCTTTGTTGTGACACTATAATAGATGATAAAATGGGAATCATGGGAAAGATACATGGGGTCAAAGCAAGTAAAAGTCCAAAGATAAAAAATAATAATAAGATAAAAATAGAGCTTTCATTCACTAATATATCGGCTATTTTAGCTGTATTTCCCTCTTTTATCATCTTCGATATTTTGTCAAATATGCCTAGTTCTGTACCTTTAAAGTTAAATGTTTTTTTGATAGGCTGATAACAAATACCTGACTTGGAA
>CAYXTZ010000179.1:0-2605 GCA_964468535.1 uncultured Sulfurovum sp. | reverse complement strand
CTATAAAAGCAGATGTCAAATCAACTTTTGATAAAAATGTCATAGGAGGCATAGGCTCATTTTCAGGTGCGTATGCTTTGCCAACAGGATACAAGGAACCCGTCATCTTATCTGCTACTGATGGGGTAGGCACAAAGCTTCGTATAGCCATTGACAGTGGAAAACTTGACACGGTAGGCATTGACTTGGTTGCAATGTGTGTAAATGACCTTATTTGCAACAACGGCACACCGATGTTCTTTCTTGACTACTATGCCACAGGCAAGTTATTGCCTAAAAATGCCAAAGATGTGGTAGCAGGCATAGCAGAGGGTTGTCGCCGTAGCGAATGTTCTTTAGTAGGTGGAGAAACTGCTGAAATGCCAGGCATGTACTCAGATGATGACTTTGATTTAGCAGGGTTTGCCGTAGGCATAGCAGAACGTGCAGACATGGACATGGTAGCAAATGTAAAAGAAGGACAAGTTCTCATTGCAATGCCCAGTTCTGGCATACATTCTAATGGATATTCATTGGTTAGAAAAATATTTTTTGACACTTTAGGTATGGACTTAAATACGGACTTTGAAGGTAAGCCACTTGTGGATACTTTGCTAGAACCAACACGTATTTATGTAAAAGACTACAAGGCGAACAAGCAGTATGTGAAAGCTTTAGCCCACATCACAGGTGGAGGAATCATAGAAAACCTTCCTCGTGTACTCCCAGAGGGCATGAGAGCCATTGTAAACAAAGACAGCATAAGAGTCCTCCCTATCTTTGAATTTATGTCTCAGTATGTAGCTGAAGATGAGATGTATAGAGCTTTCAATATGGGCGTAGGTATGGTGTGGGTAGTTGAGCCTGAAGATGTAGATGCAGTACTTGAAAATACAGATGGCTATGTCATAGGAGCTTTAGCTAAAGGCGAAAAAGGTGTTGAAATGCTTTGAACCATTTCAGTATCTACTTAAATTTTGTGACTAGCCACATGAACCGTCCGTTGAGGACAAGTTAGCGTGGCTTTGTCACGTTAGTTTTCTATCTAATAGACTCTCTATCTAACTCTCCAGATTTCAATTTTGACAAATAACTTTTTAAGTGTTCTTTTACCTCTCCTTGGAGAAGATACAATGCCAAGAGGTTTGGTAGTGCCATTGCAAAAAAGAGCATATCTGAAAAGTCTAGGAGTACTTTAGCAGAGGTGACAGAAGCAATAACTGTAAAGGCAACAAAAATAAGCTTATACACAAGTGTGTACTTCTCTCCAAATAGGTATGTCCAAGCTCTTTCACCATAGTATGACCAGGCAATCATTGTTGAAAATGCAAATAAGATAATACAAACAGACAAGACAAGAGGAAACCAAGAGACCACAGAACCAAATGCAGCAGCAGTCAGTGCTGCACCCTCTCTAGCTTCTATGAGATGTGCAAACTCCCCGTTAGGTTCATATACGCCAGTGGTGATGATGACAAGGGCTGTAATAGTACAAATGATAATTGTATCTATAAAAGGCTCATAGAGAGCAACCAAGCCTTGTCTTACTGGGTACTTTACGGAAGCGGTAGAGTGTACGATAGCAGCAGAACCCATGCCCGCTTCAGAAGAGAAAGAAGCTCTCTGAAAGCCCTGAACAATTACGCCTATGATACCACCAACTACGGCAGTAGGAGCGAAAGCTTCAGTAAATATAAGTGCTATGGCACTAGGGACCTCACTTGCATTGACTAGTAGTATCCAAAGAGCAGCAGAAAGATAAATGAAGACCATGGTGGGGACTATTTTTTCAGCAGTAGTAGCAATACGCTTAATGCCTCCTATGATTACAAGACCAACAATACTTGCAAGAATAAGCCCAAAGACAATAGGGTATTGGTCAAAAAATGGAATATGTGCAGTCACAATACCCACGGCTTGAGAGGTTTGGAAAGCATTGCCTGCACCCAACGAGCCACCTATTGTAAACACAGCAAATAAAATGGCAAGTACCTTACCAAGTGTTTTCATGCCCTTTTTTTCAAAACCTTTAGACAAATACTGCATCCCTCCACCCATAATACGACCATCTGGACGCACTTCACGGTAAATCTGAGAGAGGGTAACTTCGGTAAACTTTAATGTCATCCCTAAAAATCCTGCAATTATCATCCAAAAAGTAGCCCCTGCACCACCTATGGAGATGGCTATGGCAACACCAGCGATGTTCCCTAGACCAACTGTAGCAGAGAGTGCGGTAGTGAGTGATTGGAAAGGTGTTATCTCTCCTTTGTCATCAGCAGTTCTGTATTTTCCTGTGATGATTTGGAAGGAGTGTCTAAACATGCGTAGGTTTATAAATCCAAAACGAAGGGTAAGCCATACACCACCTACTATAAGCCATGCAACTATAAAAGGAAGAGAAGTTCCCTCAATGCTTCCAAAAAGTACATCAAAGAAAAAAATATTTCCCAGAATACCATTTACTGCTTCAAATATACTATCCATCATCAAGACTCCTTTTTAAGGCTAGATTATACATTATAAACCTATTAAAAAAGATATTTCGCTATTTTTCCCACTTTTGCCCAAATACTATTGACAAATAGCAACCTTTTAACTATAATTGCGTTCCTTTTTAATATAG
>CAYXTZ010000178.1:0-2608 GCA_964468535.1 uncultured Sulfurovum sp. | reverse complement strand
AGTGACATCAACGTAAAAAACATATAAAAAACTTTACCCCAGTTCATAAATCAATCTCCTTGTAAAAACTTTTACTAAAGATAGCTTAGCACAATTTTTAATTTTTATCTTTTAATTCAAATTTTACAACGTACCATTTTCATACTGTGCGCGCATTTTATCTTTCTCTTTTTGTCTTTTTAAGCTTAATGCTTCTTTTTCCCTAAAAGCACTCACTGAAAAACCAAGCCACAAGAGAACAGGAGATGCCACAAAGATAGAGGAATATGTACCTACCACGATACCTACTAAAAGTGTAAATGCAAAACCATGAATAATCTCACCACCAAAAACGAAAAGAGTCAGTACAACAAAAAATGTTGTAAGTGAGGTAAGTGTTGTACGTGAGAGTGTACGCGTTACAGACTCATCAATAATATCTGACAAATCTGGCTTCTTAATGGTTCGAACCCCTTCACGGATACGGTCAAATACGATAATAGTATCGTTCAGGGAGTACCCAAGTATAGTAAGAAGTGCCGCTAAGATATCGAGATTTACCTCAACATTAAACAGTACTATCATCCCCATAGCAATAGTAACATCGTGCATAAGTGCCAACACAGATGCAATGGCAAAACGCCACTCAAATCTAAATGACACATAAAGTAAGATACCAATAATAGCGATAATCATCGCTGTAAGCCCTTTAGTACGTAATTCAGAACCTACTTTTGCACCTATCATATCTACCCGTCTGACCTCAAAAGTACCAGTACCTTTAAGTAGTGCATTCATTTTTTTACCTACATCTTCACCCAAAACACTTGAAGATACTCTAGTACGAATAACCACCTCATCGTCAGAGCCAAAACGTGTAACACTTGCGCTCTCATAACTTTTATCTACAGAGACAGCTTGACGGATTTTTTCTATCGGTGCATCACCTTCGTACTTCACTTGAATAAGTGTACCACCCGCAAAGTCTACACCTAAGTTAAACCCCTTAGTGAGGATAAGTGCTAAAGAAATCAAAAGTAGTACAACAGACAAAATACCAAAACGCTTACTCTTATCCATAAGCGAAAGTGCTGCTTTATATTTAAAAATTTCCATTATTTTGCCCCTTCAACTTTGACACCAAACCAAAAGCCTAGTTTTTTCTTATCTATACGAGGCAGTATCCATTGATATATACCGTGTGTTCCAACGATAGCTGTAAGCATTGATGCCACAATACCAATACCCATAGTAATAGCAAACCCTTGTATAGCTCCTGTTCCATACACCACAAGGACAATGGCTGCTATAAGTGTTGTTACATTCGCATCAAAGATAGCAGTAAAGGCATTGTTATAGCCATCTTCTATAGATTTACCTACAGACTTGCCTTTATGCAGTAATTCCCGTATACGCTCGTTAATGATGACATTGGCATCAACCGCCATACCTACAGTAAGTACAATACCTGCCATACCTGGCAAAGTAAGCGTAGCACCCACTAAAGACATGACTGCGAGTATAAGAAAAAGGTTTCCTATCAGTGCCACATTTGCAATAATACCTGCCACACCATAATAAAGCACCATAAATATAACCACCAAAATAAACCCAAATAAAAGGGCTAAAGAACTAGAGCGAATACTGTCCGCCCCAAGACTAGGACCAATAAATCGTTCTGATTCTATCACAACAGGTGCAAGCAATGCCCCTGAACGTAAGGCAATGGCCAAATCTTGTGCTTCTTCAAAAGTAAATCTACCTGAGATTTGTACACGCCCTCCTCCTATACGTTCGTTAATATTTGGTGCAGAATACACTTTATTATCCAATACTACAGCCATTCGTTTCCCCACATACGTAGCTGTGAAGTCTCCAAATATTTTAGCACCTTGACCATTGAGCACAAAATGAATAACAGGTTGATTGCCCTCATCAAATCCTACTTTAGCGTCCGTCAACATAGACCCATCTAGTACAGGAATAGCCCGAAGCAAGTATGTCTCATCTGTGTTTATGTCGGGCAAGATGACATTCCCAAAACTCTTGGCTTCCGCCTCACTCATGGTACTTACACGTGCATTTCTCTCTTCATCTACTGCCATAAGCTGTAAGTGTGCAGCACGTTCTATGAGTTTTTTGAGTCTTTCTTTGTCTTCTTGGGTTTTAATGCCTGGGACTTCTACAAGGATTTTATCTGTACCTTGTTTTGCCACTGTAGGTTCAGCAAGCCCATACTCATTGAGTCTGTTTCGTATAGTGTCTACTGCTTGGTCTATGGCATTTTTTTCAGTACGTACTTTTTCTTCTTCTGTCATTTCTAGCGAAAATTTAAGTCCATTTTCACTCAGTACTGTGCCTTCTATCTCTTTTGCAAGTATCTCTTTTGTCTTTACAACATCATCGCTGTCAAGCAATTCAAAAGTAATGCTCCCATCTTCGTTCATGCGTAGCTCATCAAAGATAATCTCTTCATCATCAAAAATATACTTTACCGTTGCCGCCATAGACTTGATGCGAGACTCAATAGCCACTTCGCTTTTGATGCCAAGAAGCATATGTAGTCCACCTTGGAGGTCAAGCCCTAAGATGATTTTTTTTCCTTGCTCACTTTGCGTCAAAGAAGGGA
>CAYXTZ010000177.1:0-2615 GCA_964468535.1 uncultured Sulfurovum sp. | reverse complement strand
GCAGTTCGTGCTTCTCTGTCAAGTGTTTTTGCTTTTAAGTCAGCACGCTTGTCATGTGTTTGTTTACCTTTAGCGATGGCGATGCTCACTTTTGCAAAATTACGTTCATTAAAATAAATCATGAGAGGAACTATAGTATAGCCATCTTTATGTACTTTCATATGGAGTTTTTCTAGTTGTTTTTTATGCAGAAGGAGTTTTCTAGGTGTTCTAGTGTCAGGTACATAGTGTCTGTTTGTAGTCTCTAGGTGGGCGATGTGTGCATTCATGATGTGAAGTTCACCTTGGATGAACCTACAAAAAGCATCTGCAAGGTTAGCACGTTTAGCACGAAGTGCTTTTGCTTCAGCACCAGCAAGTACAATGCCTGCTTCAAACTTTTCGAGTATCTCATAATCGTGTCTGGCTTTTTTGTTTTGTGCAACGATGTTGATAGCCACAGGTATCCTTTAGTGTATTTAGGGAAATTATAACATATTAAAATGTTTTGTTTATATTTTGAGGTATGATGTTATATGGAAAATAATGAACATAAAAACAACCCGATGCATGGGGTAAAACTACAACAAATTTTAGAAGAATTAGAAGCCTACTATAGTTGGGAAACATTAGATACTTTAATAAGGATAAACTGTTTTAATAATAATCCAAGTATTAAGTCATGTTTGAAGTTTTTAAGAAAGACACCTTGGGCTAGAGCCAAGGTGGAGGAACTTTATCTGCTTATGCTAAAAAAAGAGATTAGCTAAGTGCAGATTCTTTTTTAAACTTTTTAGCCAATGCATAATAGAATGTAGCACGATACTTTGTACGTACACCTTTTAGTTCTATACATACATCCTGTATAGCTGCATCTAATACGCCATTGCTTGCATCAATTCCTAGTTTTTTGATTAAAAAGTTTCTACGTACGGTATCTAGCTCTTTAGGGTCAGAACATGAAACAAGTTCCGCATCTTTTCTGTAGATAGAAGGTCCTAGATTTTTGACTATAATAGCTAAAAATGCCTCATCTACTTCATCATAATGTTTTTTGACATCTTTGATGTAAAGAGCAATTTTTTCATCACGTTTACTAATCTTTTGAACCGCAGGAGGTTTTTTAGCTGTAGTCTTTTTTTTGCCAGTTGTTGTTTTTGAAGCAACTTTCTTTTTTAGCAGAGGTTTTTTTACTGCTACAGTTTTTGTAGAAGCTGTCTTTTTACTTACTGCTTTTTTTTCTACAGGAGATTTTTTAGGACTACTTGTTGTTGTTTTTTTCTTTGCTGTACTTGTCTTTTTTGTACTTGTTTTTTTTGCAGTTGTCTTCTTTTTGGGTACTTTTTTTACAACAGTATCTTTAGGTTTGGAAGATGCATCAGCATCTTTTTTTACAGAAAATACTTTTTTAAAGGATTGTTTTACATTTTCAATAAAAACCCTTTCACCACTCTCTTTGGGTACTTTTTTCCTAATGACTTCTTTGTAGAGTACTTCTTTTTCAGGAGGTTTACCTATGTTTAGTACTTTCCCAAATAATGTTTTAACAGTTTCTTTTATTGCCATGATGTCTCCTTTTTTCTTTATTATATCAAAAATTTAATATTTTTTGAGTGCCTCGTTGATTTGTACATACGCCATGAGTGGTGTGGTTTCAAAATATGGTATATTATGTTGCTTTGCAAATGCTTTTGTCATTTCCTGTACTTTGAGTAGGTTAAATCTTGGAGCTTTTGGAAAGAGATGATGTTCTATTTGGGTATTGAGTCCGCCATAGAACCAATGTACTATGAATCCACCTTTTAAAGAACGGCTTCCTCTCATCTGAAGTTCCATCCATGAAAAATCTTTGGCTTGTTTTTCAGTAAAGGTCTCACAGCCTAAGTGGTTGGTGATGAAACCAAAAGCCAGCCAAGGTGAGAGTACAAAGTTCATTACAAGGGCAACTATAAAGGTATTCATCCCTCCTATTTGGTAGTAGAGTGTCCCCCAAATGAGTGGCCAGTGAAGTAACATGAGTGCAAACTCACCCCATAGTTTTCGTTTGATAACAAAAGTATATGATTGTGCTATGAATGCAGGAAACATGAAAAACATTGCACCCCAAAATACAATATGCTTATATTTTTTAAGAAAAGGACTGTTTCCTTTGTTTGGCGTAAAAGCACCATCTAAAGCACGTATATCTTCATCTTTTTCTATGATGTTGCAGTAGGTATGATGATTGACATTGTGTTTATAGTCCCACCATGAAGATGAATTTGAAAGGATGAGGGCTGAAAAAGGGTAAGATAATTTTTTAGAAAGTGATTTGTTTTTAAAGTACTGCATATGCAAAATATCATGAGAGACAAAAACAGAACGGGTAAAAAGAAGTGTCAAAAAAAGTGCTAGAAGTAGGGGATGCCATAATGTTGCAGTACTAAGTGCAAGGACAACAGAAAAGATAACAGCAATCATTTCTAAGCTTCCTCTTATAGGCACACGTTCAAGAAGTCCTGCTTTTCGTACTTCTTGCTTTAGTGTGTTAAATAGTTCTGAATAGTGGGGTGTCATAGGCATGATTCTCTCTTTGCTTTATATCATTTCTTGATTATAACTATAATTAGATTAATTTTATCATTTTAAGAAATAAA
>CAYXTZ010000176.1:0-2633 GCA_964468535.1 uncultured Sulfurovum sp. | reverse complement strand
TGGAAGTGAAAATACTTATAAATGGGAAGATATTTTTTTTCATGTAGATAAAAAACTACATAAAGTTTGGTATAGGAATAAAACAGATAATTAAAAAATCTAATAGAGGACTCTTTACTTCACTGTTTTTTTACCTAACTTCATCCAACCATGCTCTATGCCACCTTCAAGTTCATAGACATTCTTAAAACCCATATCTACAAGTCCTTGACCTAAGACTTTGGTACGGTTGGCATGTGCACAATAAATAAGTATAGGCTCTTTTTTGTCTTTGACCAAAAGACCTAAATTAAAAAACCACTCTGCTAAATCGACATCACCTTGGGGAGTAAAAAACATCATTTTATGTGAACCTTCAATGATTCCTGTCTCTTTCCATTCACTTGGTGTACGTATATCTATAACGGGATAGCCTTTAGTTTGTAACTTAGTAAATGCACCTGCATCTATTGTTTTAAAGCCTGCAAAGAGGCTCACACTTAAAAAACCTAGTACTAAAAGTATCTTTTTCATATAATATGACCTTAAAATTAAATTTAGAAAGTGTACACAAGAAAGATTAATCAAGGCTTTAAAACTATACGTAATTACAGTAAATAAAGACTAAGCATAAAGAAAATATGATATTAAAAAACATTAAAGTATTGTACTCATGATACATCTACTAAAACAATTTCATAAACTACGTGGATTCCCCCTTGTTTCCTGACTGGAATGGTATCAATTTTAACTTTTAAAATAGTGACGCTAAGTATAGATATAAGTAAGATGGTTATTTAGATAATTAGTGCAGCAAATAAACAGGATATAAAATGAAAAAGCTACTCATAATCCTCACCCTCCTACTAAGTACCACCTTATGCGGAGCAGCAGATGTAGCCCAAGGCTTTATCTTCTCTGTTGAGTTGGGTAGGAGTTTATCCGGTATGGCTGCAATCGCTGCCTTTGAGTAGTGTACACCATACATATCTTCAATATAATCTGCTATTTGTAAATAGCTACTACCTAAAGTAAAAAGAGAAAGCATCTTTGATTCAAGCTCATCAGACATATGTGTTTAATTTTTTTTAACAAATTTTGATTCCAAGCTACCATTACGGTCTCTTGGTGTGTTCAGTTCGAATGTACCACTGGCTTACTTCATTGTTTTGGAACTTGTTCCATTTTTACGGTTTCTCTCTAAATTGGGGATAGACCATCGTTTGTTTTGCATAGTTTACTTCTCCTGTAGGTACTCTGATCTCTCCAAATCCATATTAGTCATCCAAGCTTTCAGGTAACTCCAAAGCCTCTATATACACCAAAGTACCAGCCCCAGCTATTCCTTGTAGTGAACCGTACATTTCAGTAGTGTTTTTTAACACAGCATCTATGAGCTTTTGTCTGCGTTTCCAGCTTGCCATGAGAGAACGGCGTTCTTTGTCTAGTTCTGTTTGCATGGTCATAAAACCCTCCACTATGGAGCTTAGTTGCATGTTAAACTCATTTCCTGTGAGGTAGTTGTATAGCATGGCCATCTTGTCGCCTCTGTTTTCTTCTTTTTGTACGCTTTTATGTACACGTATAAGGCTCTCACGCAGTAGACTTGCTGAACCCTTAAATTCATCCAGGCTACAAACCCAGATAGCATCTACAAAGCCCATTCTGTCCATGTCACTAGGGTATACCGATGTCACTAGCACACCCAGGTCTGCATTGACTTTAAGCATGTCTTGTTTTAGTTTAGCTATCCAGCCATCAGACCATGCCTTAGTGTTCTTAGACTCATAACAGATGACCCCACAGTTTTGTAGCTCTCTAGTGTGTATAGTCTGTATGCAGTCTGCACCAAGAGCACCTTTTTTTACTTCATCTATACTGTCAAAAGGAAACTGAGATGCTAGCCATGATTCTATAATGGTTTCTAAGGACTCGCCTTGCACCTGCATAGAACCTTGTTCCGCTTTACGCTTGGCATCTTCTATACTTTTGGTCATTTGCGCTATTTTCTCATCTTTGGCTTTTAGTTCTATCTCTGAAGCTTCTCGTATCTCTTTAAGGGCTTGTTCTTTTTGTTCTCCTGCTTGTTTGGTTAACTTTTCTTTTTCTTTAAGTAACTGTATACTTAGTACCACTTGTGCATCTGCCTTAGCTTTAGACTCCACTTCCCCCATGGCACGTTTTAGTTTTTCTATCTCAGCTTTACTTTTGTTAAGCTCTTGTACCTGCTTAGACTTCTCTTCTAGCTCACGTTGTAACAACGCCATGGACTCACTCTGTTCTGCTACAATCTCTTTTTTAAGCTCATTTTGAAGCTTCTGTCTCTCTATTTTGAGTTGTACTTTAGTAGCTTTACTTATCTCTTCATCAAAAGTCTCTTGTTGTGCTTTAAAAGCTTCTTCTTTTACTTTTAGTGCAGTTAAGTGTCCTTTATATTCTTTACGTTTAAGTTCCACTTCATCATGAAGTTTCTTTTTCTCTGCTAAGTTTTTTTGCTTGTACTGTTCTTCTATCTGATTATAAAATATTTCATCTATGTCTATCTTTGTAGCACAGTTTGGACATTTTATAGTATTTTGGGCAGGCATGATACTTCCTATTTTTAAATTAATCTATTTAATCTAAAAAATAGAAGGAACTTTACTAGCATGTCA
>CAYXTZ010000175.1:0-2633 GCA_964468535.1 uncultured Sulfurovum sp. | reverse complement strand
CCAAACCCTAGACACGTCATTTGACCCTCCTATCTGTGTGGACAATGTACCTGAGTGTACAGAGGAAGATACAAGTTTTCCTTCACTTAAAGACCAAGAATCTGTTATCTATAGTTGGGTATCTCCTGATAATTTGGCAGGACAATGTGCAAATCAATTGGGGAATGTACAAGAACAGCGGGTGAGTTGTGTGACTAACTATAGATGTACATGCCCCTATGAAGCATACCCTCCTAAGGCAGATAATGAAAAGGTATTTTTCACTTGGAATGGAAATAGTGACAGAAGTACAGAGTGTCTCATCTTAAATGGTCATGTACATAAGGCAAGAGTAGCTTGTAGTGATACTTATAGATGTGTGGGTGAGACAGAAGAACCTCCCAAAGAGTGTAATGAAGAGGTAGGCTCCTACGTATCCCCAAGAGACAGTACTTTCCATGAAGACATAGAGGTCATAGGGGCAGACTTTGGCTTGCACTATAACTCTGCTGAGTGGAACAGTACAAGCATCGCTCATGGATGGAGCATCAGTACTCATGCTAGGCTTGAAGGTGAGAGATTGCACTATGGGTCTGGCTCTGTACGTGTGGTAGATACTTCTGTATTGGAAGGTAACCTTACAGTCATACTCTCTGGTACAAATGAAATGCTCTTTAACGCAGAAGGACAACTCCAAAGCACAAGAGACCTCTACACCAAAGAGACAAAAATGTCATTTTCTTACGATAATATGGGTAGATTGGTAACAATCACTGATATTTATGGAGAAATTACTATCATTGAGAGAGACGGCAATGGTACGGTGACGGCTATCGTCGCTCCTACGGGACAAAGAACGCTTTTAAAGATTAACAGCGAGGGCGACTTAGCGGAAGTGCAATATGAAGATACCAGCTCATATGTCTTTGAGTATGAAAAACACCTTATGACAGTAGAAACCGAACCAAACGGTAACCGCTTCTTGCACTTCTTTGATGCACAAGGTAAAGTAGTCAAAGTCATAGACGCAGAAGATGGTGAATGGCTCTTTGGCTCAACCACAGCAGACACTTACGGTTCACATACAGTCACACGTGCAAGTGGTGACATCATTACCTATAAAAACCACTTCTTGGAGAATAACACTACACTTAGAACGGAGAAACTCCTCCCTACAGGTGATGTTGTGCGCTATGCAAACAGCATAGACGACAGTAAAAACTCTACCACAAGCTGTGGTATGAAGACCACAAACATTTATAAAAAAGTAAATGATGTTCTCTACAAAGACCCTTATACAAATAAAAGAATGTTGGAAAGTAGTACCACTACCACACCAAGTGGACTAAGTAAAACCACATTTTATACAAAAAACTACGAACTCAAACAAGATGGCACACTCAAACGCATAGTAAACACTAACACCACTAACCAAAAAAGTGCAACACACATAAAAAACTTTAAACGCCAAAGAGACATTAGCATTAGCCCACAAGGAAAAAGAAGCCATGTACAGTATGATTCTAAAATGCAAAACCCTCTACATATCAAAACATACGGACTGCATAAAACACTTTACGAATATAACAATAAAGGTAAAGTAAGCAAAGAGACCACAGGAGATAGAACCACAACCTACAGCTATGACAACAAAGGAAACCTAGCCACAGTTACCAACCCTCTAAACCTCACTACTACCTACAGTTATGACAGTAGAGACAGACTCATACAAAGCACTTACCCAGAGGGAAGTACAGAACATTTTAGCTACGATGCTAACGGTAACCAAATTAAAAGAACAGTACCTACCCCCGCAGACCATACCTTCACCTACAACGGTGTAAATAAAAGAATAAGCTCAAGTTCACCTCTACAAAAACAAACTACTTACAGCTATGACAAACAAAGACGTATCATCAACATCACAAAGCCTAGTGCTAAAAGTATAGACACAACCTACACCAATGGCAGAGTCACAGCCGTTAGCACTCCTGAGGGAAAAACAAACTATAGCTATGCTTGTCAAAGCAATGTAAGTAGCATAAGCAAAGGAAGTGAAAGCTTTAGCTTCACCTATGATGGTACATTGCTCACAAGCATGTCACAAAACGGACTGCTCAACCAAAGCATAAGCTACACCTACAACAACGCACCCCAAGGGCATTTCCTCGCAAGCTCACAGCACTTCTTGTTAAACACTATGACTTACTCAAACCAAACACAATCCTACTTCTACAATGATGACAGCGAACTAGTACAAGTAGGTGACTACAACATATCAAGAGAAAAAAGAAATAAGCTCATTACCCTTACAGATGGCACTTACAGCAAAACAACAAAAATTAACAAATACGGTGAACTGAGAAAAATAGAAGACAACATCATCACCATAAAACTCAAAAGAAACCTACTAGGACAGATAGTTAAAAAAGTAGAAAAACTTACAAACCAAAGAAAAAACATTTACCACTACAGCTATGATGACAGAGGAAGATTGACAGAAGTAAAAAACAGAAAAAAAGTGATAGAAACATACACCTATGACAGTAATGGTAACAGAGCCTCTGCTACAGTCAATAATCAAACCATTACAGCATCATACACACTAGACGATAACCTAGTAGTCTACGGAGACAATACTTACTTGTATGATG
>CAYXTZ010000174.1:0-2650 GCA_964468535.1 uncultured Sulfurovum sp. | reverse complement strand
TTTTACAAGTAAAAAGATTAAGTCAATGGCGTACTTAATGAAAAATCTTTACATATTAAAGATACTAAGCTATACTTATCTCAAATTTTAAAGGCAAACATTGAAAAAGAAGTTATTACATTTTTTACTACTGTTCTCACTTTTTTTCAACATCGCTCATGCGACTGTACTCACTACAGAAGCGGACTGTCATCATGAGAGTGTTCATGAGTATGTAGTGGAACAGTCTGCTTCTACTGCATGTAGTGACTTGTGTGATATACATCATCTTTTTCATTTTATGGCTATTATAGATACACCTTTAGTGAGTATAGAAACCTCCTTTCATAAAGCAATACTCACACATAAAGCAAGCCGCTATACCTCTCCATTTCAAAAAACAAGCATTAAGCCCCCGATAGCTTAATACCCTCTACCCCACCCTCGTTCTTTCTTTTTAGTTTAGAACAATACATTTAGAACATTAAATCAACAGGAAAACCTTATGAAAAAAATCATTATGATTTCTTTGGGCTTGTCACTTACTGCTTTTGGCATGAGTTATAAAGAGTTCAAGAAATATACACAAAAAAATGCAAAAGTGCTACAAAGTCAAGCACTCTCGCTACAAACTACACAAGAAGAAAATAACATACTTCTAAGAACCAAAAACCCTACACTAGAGATAGAAGCTTCACGCTTTAACCCCAATGGTGGAGATACAAGCATTCAATACTCAGGTACTGTAT
Source organism: uncultured Sulfurovum sp. (assembly GCA_964468535.1). Taxonomy (GTDB): domain Bacteria; phylum Campylobacterota; class Campylobacteria; order Campylobacterales; family Sulfurovaceae; genus Sulfurovum. The sequence goes on along the minus strand of CAYXTZ010000174.1, from coordinate 1,922 downwards.
CGCAGAGCATACGTACAGCAAACTACTACGCTGCACTTGAAGACAAAACATCGGCACTCTCTCTTTTGCAAGAAGCCTATATACTAGATGGTAAAGCAGGATACATACGTGAACTTGAGATGCTATATACACAATATGTCTATCAATATAAGCTTCTTTACCTACTAGAAGATGAGTATAAACTCTCAAAAAAGGTTACAAATATCGTCAAAGAACGCTATGACAATGGCTCAGAAAACAAAGTGGCTTATTTGCAAGCCAAAACAGACAGCATAGCACTCAAAACACAAATGTTTACAAGTAGACAAGAGGCACAAATAATCTACTACAAACTTTTATCTATTGCAGGGCTTACAAAGAAAGTTTCTCTTGAAAAAAAGTTTATTTATGCAATCTCATCAAAAATGAGTCCTGATTTAAAAATAAATAGTAAACAACGTATACTAGATGCTAAAACAAAACTTCTAAAAAGTGAAGTACGTATGAATGAAGGTCTCATAGATACCTATGAACTAGCAACTGGCATAGAAAATGAACCTGAGCAATCCATACTTAGGTTTGGTATCAGTATACCTTTACCTGTATTTAACAATAAATCTGAAGAAAAACAACTAGCTAAACTTCAAATGCAACAACTAAGTCTTGATAATGAGCAGCTAGGCATTAATATGTACACACAAAAAGAGATGAGAAAGTCCTCCATACGTGAATTGTCTAGTCAATATGCAACACTACAAACACTTAAGTCTGAACAAAATGACCTTAATGACTTACTTCAAGAGGGATACAAGATAGCCCAAGGGTCTATTTTTATGATGATGAATGCTAAAAATAAACTCATTCAAACACAAAAACTTTTACTTCAAACACAAAAAATGATTAATACACAAAAAATTGAACTACGTTTTTTACAAGGACACTATAATGACTAAATATTTACTTTTTCTACTTCCTATTCTACTTCCTTTATGGCTTTTTGCATCTGAGATAAGCATAGAACATGCAACAGAAAAACCACTGGGAAAAATGATACAAACCAATGCCCAAATCACCCAACTTTCAAACCAAAAACAAAACATAGTCTCACGCCTTTCTGGTCACCTAGAAGCCTACTATATTAAACCTGGAGAGAAAGTCTCAAAGGGTGACAAGATAGTCCTTATAGAGTCAACTGAGCTTTCCAAAATGACTGCTGAATATTTAGCTCTTATTAAGAAACTTGAAGCAAGAAAAACGCAAAAAAATACAGCCATGACTTTACACAAAAAAGGACTCGCCTCACAAAATGATGTAAGCAATGCCATTATTGCACTTGAAAATATACGAAGCCAGAAAAACACTCTTGCTTCACAGCTAAGCTCTTTAGGGTTTGATTCGCAAACACTTAAAGAAGCTACGGACCAGTTTGTAGTCTATGCACATGCTGATGGTATAGTAGGTACTATACTTGTTCCCTTGCATTCAAATGTAGATGCAAAAACTGTACTAGCCACACTGGTAAATCGAGGTACTTACTATGCCACAGCATTTCTCTCTGTAGATGATGCAATGCTTGTCTCAAAAGACACAAAAGGATGGGTGCATATAGTAAACAAAAGTTATGCATCTACTTTTGTACAACTGCTTCCAAACATAGACCAAGAAACACAAAGAGCAAAAATACTTTTCAGCATAGATACTAGCCCTAAAAATATACTCTTAGGGGCTTTTAAACAAATAGATATTTCTCTAGCCCCAAGACATGATGTCGTTATGGTTAAAAAATCTGCACTCACACTTTTTCAAGGTGAATGGGTGGTTTTTGTACCAACAAAGCACAAAGAAGAGTCTGTTTCTCATGAAGGTCATGGACATGACGAGCATGTGGAGGAAAAAGTGCATGATGAACATGAAGGTCATGGTCACGATACACATGTAGAAGA
>CAYXTZ010000173.1:0-2666 GCA_964468535.1 uncultured Sulfurovum sp. | reverse complement strand
GTCTTTGGAATGTAGATGAAGGAGTGACCAAGTCCATGAGAGGCAAAGAAGAGGCCGCAGACTACCGCTACTTTCCAGACCCAGACTTACGTCCACTTGTAGTAACACAAGAGATGATAGAAGAAGCGTTGATTATGCCTGAACTACCTGATGCTAAAGTAAAGCGTTATGTAGAAGAATTGGGCATTAAACATTATGATGCACTAGTCATCACTTCAGACAAAGAGATGGCATACTATTTTGAAGAGATGTTAGAGCAAGGTGGAGTAGCTAAGACTGCTGTCACTTGGCTTACCTCAGAGTTATTGGGTCGTTTAAATAAAGCAGGGCTAAGCATAGAAAAATCACCCGTTGATGCGAAGACTTTAGGGGCATTGGTAGCTAAGATATCTGATGACAGCATATCAGGTAAAGGCGGCAAAGAGATACTGGACCATATGATGGAAAATGAGAGCCGTGATGTAGATGCTCTTGTAGATGAATTAGGTCTTGCACAAGTGAGTGATGATGGTGCTATTTTAACTATCATCGATGAGATACTGGAAGCAAATCCAGATAAAGTAGAACAATACAAAGGTGGTAAAGACAAACTCTTTGGCTTTTTTGTTGGGCAGACTATGAAAGTATCTAGGGGTACTGCTAATCCTGCTAAGGTGAATGAGCTTCTTAAGCAAAGATTGGGATAGATAACTAGTAATCTTAAGTGTATATTAAAGGAAACAATATGAAAAAAGCAAGTAATATCGATGAAATATATCGGGTTTTTACTGCAGAAATGGCATTGACTGAAGCTGAAAAAGAATTTTATATTGATTTGTATGGGATTGATTTACAAAAGTTTGTTAAGGCACTTCAAAATAATCCTCTACCCAACAAGTTCTTTTATATCTCTGGACAAAGTGGTAATGGTAAAAGTACAGCGTTAAATTTACTGACTGAAAAAAATCCTGATTTAAAAAATATATATGATTTTCATCATATAGAAGGAAAAGATGTTTTTTTAAATAATGAAATTGAGATAGTAGATATCTTTCTTATCATAGGATACACCCTTGTAGAAAAATCAGAAAAATTAAAAGAGAGTTATATACAAAAACTTAAAGATATAAGTGATGTTAAAGATGGTAGTTTGGTCTTAGAACAAAAGAGTTTGAAGACTAGTAGTGAAACTTTAGCATTATCTGCAAGTTTAGGTGTGGGTGTAAAGTTTTTATCTATTTTAAAAGCAGGAGTAGACTTTCTTTCTTCTTATAAAATGACTGAAGAAATACGTAAGGATGCGAGAAGATTATTTACTATTAAAAGAAAAGAACTTGTTGAGCTTACTAATGAAATTATATTAGAATATAAATTGGAAAAAGACAATGATAAAAACTTAGTGATTGTTCTTGATAATTTAGAAAAATTAAATTATAAAGATAGTTTATTTTTAGAAGATATGGATTTACTTAATCAATTAAATGTAGTAAAAATCATTACTATGCCTATTTATTTACATAGGAATGAAAATATTTCGTATGCGACCATCCATGAGTTCTCACTTAAATTATACAACATGAATGGTGATAAAAATCAAAAAGATAGAGATTTGTTGCTAGGTGTTATATTGAGTAGGGTTTCAGATGCTAAGCTTATGACAGATGATGCAAAAGAGATGATTGTGACTTATAGTGCAGGTAACTTACGTCAGCTTATGCGTATAGTGAGTGAGTCTGCGATGGATGCTATGGTCTATGATTCAAGTAAAATAAGCAAGAAAAATGTAGAAGCAGCCATCGAGGTAATAGGAAGACAACTTTCTCCGAAAGTAATGATGATGAGAGGTTTTTTACAGCAGATAAAAGATACGGGCAAGCATGATGACAGTGAGGAGTCACGTCAAAAAATAGCAAAATCTAGTAAAATGCAACTTGTTTTTGCACATTTTAATGGTGTGGTATGGTATGAGATAAACCCTATTATCTCTTATGCTCTTGAAGTCTATGGTCGCAAGCATGAAAACATATCTCACTAGCGTTGAACATCTTGCTTATCAAAGAATAAACGGTATTTTAGAAAAACGAGAAGAACGCTCCGTACTCATACTTTTAGGGGTAGATAGTCGTAAATTAGCTGATGCCTTAAGTGTAGATTTGCTTACTGTTAAGTATGTGAAAGAAGCTATACCTCAAACTTCTGATATGATTTTTGAGTACTTTAATCCAAAAGAAAAAGATACCTTAGTAATCAACCTTTATGCCCATAAAAAAATAGAAGAGATATTGCGTAATCTTCAATTTAGAAGAGATTATATAGCAGAGCGTAAACTAAAGTTTATCTTTATCTTCGATAAAAAGTCTTATGCAAATGTGATAGAAAATTGTTTTGACTTTTATGCAACTAACTCTTATGCCTATATGTTTACAGACCATAGTTATGACTTTGACAAAGAGACTATAGCTAGCAATACCAAACTCCATGAAAACTTAGAAAAACTGAATCATTACAAAAAATTAAATCCAGACAAGAAGAATAAAATTTTGTTTGAATTACTATTTAGGGTGGGGCTGGAATACCAAAAAAGTTCTAACTTAGACTTTTCCTTGGCATACTACAGTGAAGCTATAGTTATAGCAAGAGAGTATGTATGGCAATATGAACTTGCTATGACTCTAGGAAACATAGGA
>CAYXTZ010000172.1:0-2686 GCA_964468535.1 uncultured Sulfurovum sp. | reverse complement strand
GTTTTTCGACTTCTGAGATTTTACGATTTTTCTTTTCTAGTCCTACAAATGAACGCTCTATAGCTTCGAGTAAATCACCTTGGTCTATCTCTTTTTTGTTTGCACGTCCTGCAAGGAGCGCACCTTCGTTGATGATATTTGCTAAGTCTGCACCCGCTAGTCCTGCTGTTTGCTTGGCTACTACAGAGAGGTCAACTTTTCGAGAAAGCTTCACACCTTTAGAGTGTACTTTTAAGATGGCTAAACGCCCATCAAAGTCAGGCTTGTCTACAAGTACTTGTCTGTCAAAACGTCCAGCTCTAAGCAAAGCAGCATCGAGTATCTCTGGTCTGTTGGTGGCAGCTAGAACTATGACAGGAGTGTTTGTACCAAAACCGTCCATCTCTGCAAGGAGTTGGTTGAGGGTTTGTTCTCTTTCATCGTTTCCACCCATCTGTCCACCACTGGCTCTACTCTTACCAATGGCATCTATCTCATCTATAAATATGATAGAAGGGGCTTCTTTTTTAGCTTGAGCAAAAAGGTCACGTACACGGCTTGCTCCAACGCCAACAAACATCTCTATGAACCCAGAACCAGATACAGAAAAGAAAGGTACAGAAGCTTCACCTGCCACTGCTTTAGCAAGTAGCGTTTTACCAGTTCCTGGAGGACCTACAAGAAGCAGACCTTTAGGTATCTTAGCTCCAAGTTCCATATAGCGTTCTGGAAACTTCAAGAAGTCGACTATCTCTTTGACTTCATCTTTGGCTTCTTCTACACCTTGTACATCTGAAAACTTTGTATCAGGTTTCTCAGAGTTTATGAGTTTGTCTGCTTTTCCTGCACCTAAAATACCTCCACCCATACCTTTGCTCATTTTTCTAGCAAGGAATATCCAAATACCAAAGAATATAAGGATAGGCAGTAAAGAGCCTATAAGGTCAGAGAGGAAACCGCCTCCCATAATGCCTTCATATGCAATACCTTTTTTCTCTAAAAGAGGGATAAGCTCTTTGTCATAAGTGGGTACATTTTGTGCAACAAATTTTGTTTTCCGTCCATTTTCATCTGCCATTGCTTCGATGGTAGTAGGGGTAAGCTTCACAGATGTAATACTACCTTTTTCTATTTCTTCTTTAATCTCAGAATATTTAACAGATTTGGTTTGAATGACTGCATTGTTTTGATTCATCATATTTCCAAGACCTTCACCGTCACCAACGAATGATTTAAAGATTAGGATAATAACAATAGAAAAAATTGCAAATGCCAATAATGGGTTATTGTTGAAAAAATTATTATTGTCATCTTGATTGTTGTTGTTTTGGTTTGCCATTAATTGTAGTCCTTATTGTTTCTTGTAAATAAGTGTTACCCACTCATCTTTAAGTGTTCTTGCTACTAGTGTTAAGTCCTTATAGGACTCTTTTACTAATGCTTCTTTTTTGTCTAAAATACCTGAAAGTATCAAAATACCTTCTTGTTTGACTGCCATTTTTAAATCTTTTGCAATAAAACGCAATACATCAGCAATAATATTGGCGATGACTACATTATATTGACTGTCTGATTTATCTATAGACCCTTCCCATAATTTATCATAGTTCTCATTATTGAGTGTAAAATTTCCGCTACACGCCTCTACGGAGATAGGGTCAGTATCACAAAGTGACACCCTTGCCCCTAGTTTGCTAGCAGCAAGTCCTAAAATACCAGAGCCACAGCCTACATCTATCACGATGTCATTTTCTTTGACGTACTCTGAAATAGTGTTTAGACATGAAAAAGTTGTAGCATGATGTCCTGAACCAAAGGCAAGAGCAGGGTCTATTTTTATATTAATCAAGCCCTCTTTTGGCTCATACCAAGAAGGAAAAATGTAAAATTGACCTGCTTCTATAGGTTCTATAGAGTCTTGGTAGGACTTTATCCAGTCTTTATTTTCTTTTTCTTCAAGAGTATAATCCATTTCTATGTCACCATTTAATGTGCCAGCTAAGGATACAAGAGCATCTTTAACGAAAGTTAAATCAGATTCACTTCTTAGGATAATTTTACCCTTTCCTATCTCCAGTCCATTGCCATTTATGTTTGCTATAAAGTCTGCTATAAACTCCACGAAGCTGTCATTGAGTACAATAGTTAGTTCATGATACTTAGTTTGCATTGGCGACCTTAAATGCTTGTTTCAGGTCTAACGTACCCTCATAAAATGCTTTACCTACGATAGTCCCATCAATGCCAGCATTAATTAAAGCATGTATGTCCGTTATGTCTTTTAATCCTCCACTTGCAATCGTTTCTAAACCTGAAGCTTTTTGAATTTCTAGTGTAAAGTTTACATTGACCCCTGTCATCATCCCATCACGCCCTACATCGGTACAAATGATGGCTTGCACACCACAAGCTGCAAACTCTTTAGCTAAGTCTGTAGCCTTCATATCCGAAGTCTCAGCCCAACCTTCAACTGCTACCATGCCATCTATAGCATCAATGCCTACAACGATGGGGTACTTCGCCGCCATATCTTTCACAAACTGTGCATCTTTGACAGCGATAGACCCTAAGATGAGTCTGTCTATACCAAGGTCTAGGTACATTTTGATAGTCTCTTCATCACGTATGCCGCCACCAAGCTCTAGTTTAAGATTGCAGTTCTCACGTATCTTTTTAATCTGCTCTAAGTTTTCTGGTTTTCCTGCAA
>CAYXTZ010000171.1:0-2699 GCA_964468535.1 uncultured Sulfurovum sp. | reverse complement strand
GAGCTTATTCGTGATGTGGGAGAAAAGCCTGCTAAACGCAATACTGCTTATGATATTTTAGAACGTTATTAATCTTTTTTGATTACACTATCTTATTCTTTAGAAAGATTGTTCGAGATAACAAACACACTTTGTGTGATTAGCGGGGTTTTTATGAAAAAATTATTATTTACATTATTTACACTACAAGGATTGCTTATGGCGGCTAGTCTCAATGAGATTATTATTAACAATACAAAAATACCTGTTGTATTTGAAGAGGGGAAATACATTCCCATCGTTTCCATACAACTTGTGTTTAAAAATGCAGGTCATTTGGTAAACACCATAGATGGGCTAGCAGATATGTCTGCAAAGATTTTAAATGAGGGGACTTCCAAAGAAGGAAGCATTGGGTATGCTACCAAGCTAGATGCAAAAGCCATAGACATTCATGCGAGTGTAGGGCGTGAGAGTTTTGTCATAGAAGTGTCTTCACTTAAAAGTGAGTTTCCTTATGCAGTTGAGAGACTTGTAGAGTTGCTAAAAGACCCTAACTATACAGATGAGGCACTCACACAGATAAAACATCAAAAGATTGGCTGGCTTACACAAAAGAAAAGTGATTTTTCTCACCTAGCATCAAATGCTTTACGTGCTATGTTTTTTAAGGACTCTGCATTGGCTCGTCCGTATGATGGTACTGTAAAAAGCATAGAAAAGATGACACTAGAAGATATAAAAACATTTATCAAAACACACTTGGGTCATAACAATGTTATAGCAGTTGTAGGGGGAGATATTGGTTTTAAAGAGTCTGAAAAGTATCTAAAAGAGGTACTTTCACTTTTTCCAAAAGTGAAAGATAGAAAGATAGAACAAGTCATTGCCTCAAACAAAAAAGAGACGGAACTTATCTATGAAGACACAGAACAAGCCTATATCTTTTTTGCCGCTCCATTTGACTACTCATATAAAGAAAAAGACCAATACAAAGCAAAAATAGCAGAGTATCTTTTAGGTGGAGGTGGATTTGGTAGCCGCATGATGGAAGAGATACGTGTAAAACGTGGGTTGACCTATGGGGTATATGCGAGCCTTCGTCGTACAAAACCAGTGTCTTATATGAGTGGCTCTATGCAAACAAAACTTAGCACTCAAGAAGAAGCGAAAACGCTGATACAGTCTGTAGTTGACACATTTATAAAAGAAGGTATCACCCAAGAAGAGTTAGATGATACCAAGAAATTTTTATTAGGAAGTGAACCTTTACGCACGGAGACACTTTCTCAAAGACTTGGACGAGCGTATAGCGACTTCTATTATGACAGACCGTTAGATTTTTCTAAGATACAGCTAGAAAAAATTGAAGCAGTTAGCTTGAAAGAGATGAACGATTTTATTAAATCTCATACAGAACTCTCAGACATCTCTTTTACCATAGTGACAAAAAAAGATGATAATAAAAGTAAATAATATGTCAATATGACATATTTTTACTCTTTTTTGAGTATCTTTGTTATACTTTACCTACAAATTTAGAGGAGTAGGTATGGAAGAAGCAAAACAACTTTTTAAAAAACTTAAAATTCATACCTTACTTGACTTAGCACTCATCATACCTAGCTCCTATAATGACACAACACTTACATTAAAACCTGAACTAGGTAAGGTAAATACCTTAGAAACAAAAGTACTTGATAGTAGTATTTATGGTGGGAAGTTACGTGTCACTTTTGAACTTAAAAACTCAAATAGACGCATCTCCTCTACCTTTTTCAGAGTAACACCTTACCATCATAAACTTTTTGAAGTAGGCTCTTCTCATGTTATACAAGGAAAACTTGAAGCGTACAAGGGTTACTGGCAGATGTCACAGCCAAAGTCCATCAAGCAGATAGGGAAGATAACTCCTAAATATAAAACGGTTTTAAAAGAGAGCGAGATTAGCTCACTTATAGAAGTCTATATCTCAGAGCAAAATCTTTTTAATGAAGGTTTGGACTCCAAAGAAGTAGCCACTCTTATGTACAGCCATTTTCCTAAAAGTATGGAAGAAGTGTATGAAAATGGAAAATTTAAAACCGAATATGTAAGAGTATTTAAATTTGTAGAAGCGTACAATCATTTAAAAAAACTACGTGGGAAAAGAGCAGATTTTCCTGCACTTCAAGCTCTTACAGGAGATATTAAACCTTTTGTAGATAACTTACCATTTAAGCTAACAGCAGAACAGAAAAGTGTCATAGCCCAAATACAAGTAGATGTAGCTAAAGTTGACAAAGCAGCCAAACGTATGGTAGTAGGAGATGTGGGTTCGGGTAAGACGATGGTCATCTTAGCTTCGGCAATGATGGCGTATCCGTATAAAAGTATACTCATGGCACCTACTTCACTTCTTGCACTACAACTTTATGAAGAAGCAGGTAAACATTTGCCTAAAAGTGTCAATATAGCGCTTGTCATGCAAGGCAAAAATCAAGGAGATTATGTAGAAGCAGACTTCATCATAGGTACACATGCGTTACTCTATAAAGAAGATTTGCCCCAAGCAGCACTTGTCATGGTAGATGAACAGCACCGTTTTGGCACGAAGCAACGTGCGAGTTTAGAAGCATTGGTTGGAAAAGAAGATAAAAAACCTCACTTCATACAGTTCTCAGCCACACCCATACCTAGAACTCAAGCGATGATGGACTCAGAACTACTTGATGTCTCAC
>CAYXTZ010000170.1:0-2718 GCA_964468535.1 uncultured Sulfurovum sp. | reverse complement strand
CGTAGAGAGTTTTCTATGTAGCTATTTAGGCGTATTCTAGCTTGCAAGGCTTTTTCGACATCTTGAAAGATATCTGGAAACTTAAAACTTAGCCATAAGTAGAGTGATATTTCACGTACGCGGTCTTCGGCGTTAAGTAGCATGTCATTGGTCTGTGCAAAAGCAGGGAGGTCACGAGGAGGTATGTAGAGTACTTGCCCACCAGCTTCAACTTGTTTAATATACCTGTGAAATACAGACTCAATGTAAGGTGAGTTTATGCTAGCAGGAGCACAGCTTAGGTAAAAGCGTGTTTTTAAGTCCAAATGATACTCATCTACTATGGCTGCTATATCAAGCATAGAGTCGATATTGGCAGCTCTAAAGGGTCCTTCAAACTCCATGTTGTCTGCAAAAAATCCTAGTATAGTACTAATATTTTCTGTTTCAAGTATCTCACCTATGAGCATGACGTGTTCAAGTGATGCCATCACAGATACGGGTAGCTCTATGTTTGGTAGTGGGGCATGAAAAAGAGAGGCTATGGTGTTAAGTGTATTGTCTTCCAACGCCCCTACATAACCTTTTTCTTGTATGCCATAACGTCCTGCACGTCCTGCTATCTGAGAGACTTCTGTGGGGAGTAGCTCACGTCGTCGTATGCCGTCAAATTTGTTATCTTTTGCAAAGAGTAGGGTTTTTATAGGGAGGTTAAGACCCATGGCTATGGCATCGGTGGAAACAAGTATCTGACTTTCACCTTCTCTAAAACGCCTAGCCTCTTCACGTCTTACTTCTGGAGAGAGGTTACCATAGACCACAGAGACAGAGTAGCGTTGAGATAGTTGTTGTTTAAGTGAAAGTACATCACGTCTAGAAAAGGCTACGATGGCAGTTTGAGCCTCTATCTTCTTCATGGAGACGGCTTTTTCCATCATGACTAGTTCATTTTTACGTTCAAAATAGATGACTTCTAGTGCTTCACCCAAATACTCACAGAGTTCTTGTACAGCAGGTAGAGCATTTTGTGAACCAGTAAGTATCACTTTTTTAGCAGGTACTCCCATCAGAGCATTTGCCCATGCCCAGCCACGGTCACGGTCGCTTATCATCTGTATCTCATCTATGACACAGACATCTACATCAACTGAGCTATTCATCATTTCTATGGTTGAAGAGATATGCGTAGACTCTTCATCTATTATTTCTTCTTCCCCTGTGATGAGTGAGACATGTACGCCATTTTTTTGTAGGTTTTCATAGCCTTCAAGAGCTAAGAGACGTAAAGGGGCTAAGTAGTAGCCAGTTGTAGCACTTTGGAGTTCTTTAAGTGCTGTGTAGGTTTTTCCAGAGTTGGTAGGACCTACATGAAAGACTATCTTACGTTTTAGTTGTCGTGCTAAGGGAAAGAGGTTTTTAAAGTCACGTATAGTCTTGGCTAGTAACTCTTCACGTTTTTGTTTTTCTTTCAAAGGCTTTATGTATTCTCCAAAGTGAAAAAGTATACGGCGTTTACTTTTTTCTTTAAATTTTAAAGTACTTGAAGAGCGTATTTGAGGCTCAACAAAACGGACGATGAACTCATGGAGAGTCTCTTCATTTATGTCAAGTTTTTTACTCTCCTCTTTCATGTCTTCAAGTACATCATTTACAGCTATCTTAAAGTACTCTAAAAGTACGTCATTTACGCCATTTATATCTTCCTTTACGGGTAGCTCTGCAGCTTTCCAAATGAGGTTATAAAGAAAGGGTTTTTCATACGATACTGAGGTATTATAGTAGAGTGCGGTAGCAAAAAGGTCATGATTTTTCTCTTTTTCAATAATGATATGGTCAGTGCTTTCAAAGACCTCATATTTGTCGCTAATATTTCTTAATATCTTTTCTACTATAGTCAAGGGTATTGCTGCATGATAAAGTGGAGATTCTGCAGGCATACTTTTGAGCAGCTTATGTATCTCTTCTTCACTTAGATAGGGATGCTCAGGAGTATTTATAGACAGCAAAAAGTCTTCAAGTTCTACTTGTTTTTTAGTGATACTTTCTTCTTTTATGTAACGCAATTTTTCTATGACTTCGTCACTGTTTAAATCAGACACAGCATCAAGCTCAAGTGACTCTGTATGGCATAGAAGTAGCTTGTTGAAATCAATTTCTTTTAGTTTAAAAGTAAAGCTATGGTAAAACTCCATTTCATTCATGCTATTGAACTGTACATCCAACGCTTTTTCAAGGCTATTTAGATTATTTTTTACACGCATATAGGTAAGTTTATTACGTATTTTATCAGGTGTTATTTTGGAGTGTTTCGCATTTATAAAGGCTTCAAGTATGATGCTCTCTTCTTGCCTGCTGTGTGCTATGTTTGAAAGTATACTTAGTATCTTCCCTACCTTGTCATCGCCATGTTTCTCATCGCCATGCTTTTTGCGTTCACCCTCATGAATGGACTTGTATCCTTTGCTAAGATAAGAGACTATCATTTCACGTGTCCCCGCACCTTCTTCAGACCACACACGACGCAAGGCACGTACCATGTCATCTTTTTCATGTGAGGGAAGTTCTATTTCTAGGAGCATCACAAGCTCTATGAGTTTGTCTTCATCTATGCTAGCAATGCCTTCATCAAAAGGTTTTCCATTGAAGTAGTTGCGTATTTTATTGTTAAGTTTTATGAGGTATTTTTTCTTTTTCTTTGCCATAGTAAAAGTATAGCCAAATTACTTTGCTATAATGTCT
>CAYXTZ010000169.1:0-2776 GCA_964468535.1 uncultured Sulfurovum sp. | reverse complement strand
TATGGGTTTTGTAAACTTGCCTAAACAAGATTGGCTTTATATTAAATTGTAATAATATAGATGATGAGATAAATATCTTTTGGATTTGGATGGGTATTGATAATTTCAGAGATAATATTTGTATCTAAAATATATTTCAAAAATTAACTCTATCTTGGTAGATTTCTTTTTCTCTTTCTATCTCAATACTGATGTACTGATAGTGTATATTCCAACTAATCCAAGTAAGAGTAGATACAATATAGTATAAAACATTAGGAGTACTTCATGGCATCACTCATCATAAAAACATTAAAACCTTTACTGAATATACTAGAGAACTATCGTTGGTCAATATTTGGTCTTATCTATGGCTTTGGGGTGTTTGTGTATGCTGTGCTTTGTAAAAAAGAGTGGCTAGTAGCAGGCTACGAGGCTTTTGCACTGTTTGCACTCAACGTGAGTACGGTAGAGGGTAGTAGCTGTAACACATGGGTGTATATAGCAGGGCTTTTGGCTGCGTTTTATACGGTTATGAGTGTGGTCTCACTAGTGGCTAGGAGATTTGTAAACACGCAGAGTGTAGTAGATGCCAGTAGTGGCTCGTACATACTGGTGTGCGGACTAGGCAAAAAGGCTGTGGCGTACATAGATAGTGAGCTTGAAGCAGAGCGTGATGTAGCCATCATAGCCATAGAAAAAGATGCACAAAACCCAAACATAGAAAAGTACAGAACCAAAGGTGTAGCAGTGCAGATAGCAGATGCTAAAGATACAGGGGTATTAAAAGCACTGCACATTGCCAATGCCAAGCATATCGTGGTACTCGCAGGTAAAGATGCTGGCAACCTAGAGATAGCTCTAGCCCTTAGAGAAGTAAGCAAAAAAGAGAAACTGCCCGTAAAGAGACTCTATATGCATATAGATGACAGAGGACTGGACAAGTTCTACAAAGATGGTGGCTTGCTGGACGATAGTGCCAAGCTAGAGGTCAAAATGTTTTCTATGTCACGTAATGGTGCAAAGGCACTCTTTTTGGAGCATGATGTAGATGGTGTAGGACGTGCCTATATGGATAGTAGTAAGTCTTTTGGGTTAGTAGTAGCTGGGTACTCTAAGCTAGCCATAGAGGTAGTAGGACAGATATGTGAACTAGCCCACCTTCCCAATGAAAACAAAGTAACCATCTACTGCATAGATGAGGATATAGCTACATTTCAACAAATCATAGCGTACCAGTATGCAAATATAGACAAGATACCCAACATCAACATAGAGTATGTGAGCCTAGACCACCAGAGTAGGGCATACTATGAGCATCTACTTTGGAGAGATGACATAAGCCATGTTATGTTGTGCTATGAAGACGCACATAGCAACCTAGACATAGCCTCAGAGCTGTCAGACAGTACGTACCTGCATGACATTCATAAAAAGTCACTAACGACCAAGATACACATAGCCATCTACGACAGTAAACTACTGGCACAAAACATCAAGAATAACGAAGAGCATTTTAAATACTTCGATGTTTTTGCCCAAACAACACTCATGGCATCTAAGGAAATGATAGTAGATGAGAAGTTTGAACTCATCGCCAAATGTATACACGCTGGGTATGAGATGCGTTACAACCCTGATGCGATGTTCTCAGAAGATAAAGCCATAGAGAAGGCATGGAATAAAACAGCCAATCTTGCAGACAGGGTATCTAACAGATCTCAGGCATACCACATACCTACTAAACTCAAAGCTATGGGGCTAAGTATGCGACTATCAGGCAAAAGCAGTGCCGAGAGACTTTTGCATAACAAAGAGGTCTATATGCGTAATGTACACCTACAAGAGGGCTTAAAAGCAGAGAAGTTAGATGCTATGTCTCTGGAAAAACGTACTAACATGTTAGTAGGCGATAAAGCTTGGGATATAGATGGATTTGACTACTTTCCTAGTAGTTACAGTACACTCATAGAAAAGCTCCTACGTGCAGAACACAACAGATGGAATGCCCATCATTGGCTCAAAGGTTGGGAGCACAACAGCAGCAAAAACAAAAAGCTAAAATGGCATGACTGCCTAGTAGCACTAGACGAACTGCCCGATACAAAACGACCCACTGTAATCTACGATATTTACTCAGTGCTCTATATGCCAAATCTACTTGCAAAGGCAGGCTATGAACTGGTGGAGGCAGAGGATGTCTAGCGACCCTTATAATCTCTCACGATTTTTAGAGGCACAAGAGAGCATGTATGACAAGGCTCTAGCAGAGCTACAGGCTGGCAAAAAGCAGGGGCATTGGATGTGGTATATCTTTCCTCAGACAGCCAAGGAGGGCATGAGTAGCGTGTCGAAACGCTTTGCTATAACGGGACTAGATGAAGCGAAAGCTTATTTGGCTCATCCTATACTTGGGGTTAGGCTTTTGGAGTGTACTAGTGCTGTACTTTTGGTAGATGGTGTAGGTGCAGACTTGTTTGAGATGTTTGGCAAGCTAGATGCCATGAAATTTGCATCTAGCATGAGGCTATTTGCTAAAGCAGATGACGAGGGGATGGTCTTTGAAGCTGCTTTGACTCGGTATGGGTTGATGTAAAGATGAGGAGAGAAGATTGGGAAAGATATATTGTTTTCATATAAGTATGATGTGAAGAAGTTTGTCTCTTTTGTGTATTTTTTGAGCATGTGGGCGGCGAGAGTCTTTTTTTTGAGGTTTTGAGTAGGTTTGAGGTATAATATTTTAGGGTCTAGTAAACTTTAAGAGACAAGAAGGTATCTTAAAGCATGTCCACAGCGA
>CAYXTZ010000168.1:0-2823 GCA_964468535.1 uncultured Sulfurovum sp. | reverse complement strand
TCAATGTACCAGATACTTGTTTCGTTGCTTTAATCTGAGCAGCACCACCAACACGAGACACTGAAAGTCCTACGTTAATCGCTGGTCTGATACCTGAGTTGAACAAATCAGTCTCAAGGAAAATTTGACCATCAGTAATAGAAATAACATTTGTTGGAATATATGCCGCAACATCACCCGCTTGTGTTTCAATGATAGGGAATGCAGTAATTGAGCCAGCACCTAGTGCATCAGAAAGTTTCGCTGCACGCTCAAGAAGTCTTGAGTGTAGATAAAAAACATCCCCTGGGTATGCTTCACGACCTGGAGGACGACGAAGGATAAGTGACATCTCTCTGTATGCAACTGCATGTTTAGAAAGGTCATCATAAAAGATAACTGCATGTCTACCATTGTCTCTGAAATACTCAGCCATTGTTACACCAGCATATGGAGCCAAAAACTGTAACGCTGAAGAATCAGCAGCTGAAGCTGTTACGATAATCGTATATTCCATTGCACCATGTTCTTCAAGCTTTTTCACAGTTGCTGCTACAGTTGATTGTTTTTGACCAATTGCAACATAGATACAGACAACATCTTGACCTTTTTGATTGATAATTGTATCAATTGCCAAAGTAGTTTTACCTGTTTGTCTGTCACCAATAATAAGCTCTCTTTGCCCACGTCCAACAGGGACAAGTGCATCAATAGCTTTGATACCTGTCTGGAGAGGCTCATGTACTGATTTTCTAGCCATAATACCAGGTGCTTTTTCTTCGATAAATCTATGCTCACTTGCTTCGATTACACCTTTGCCGTCTACAGGTTCTCCAAGTGAATTAACAACTCTTCCAATGACTGCATCGCCTACTGGTGTTTTAAGAAGTTCACCTGCTCTTTTTACGATCATACCTTCTTTGATACCTGTGCTTGAACCAAGAACAACAACACCAACACTTGCTTCTTCAAGGTTTAACACAAGACCTCTTGCACCATTGTCAAATTCTACAACTTCACCTGCCATAACATTGTTAAGACCATATACTGTTGTAATACCATCAGCGATACCTACTACTTTACCTACTTCATTGATGTCAACATCAATCTCAAAGTTCTCAATTCTTTCTTTGATGATTGAGCTTATTTCATCTGCTTGCAATTTATTTGCCACTGTTACTCCTTTTCATTTACTTGCAACGTTCCTTGAACAAAGTTCAAAAAACTACGTTGTCACTAGGACAACTTCAGCTCTTGGCTCATACGACTTGTCGTATTAAGCTACTCTAACAATTAAAGTGATTTCTTAATGAAATCAATAAGTTGTTCTTTAACTCTCTGCTTAGAGAAGTTTACCTCTATACCTAAATCATCTACTGAAACACGCAATCCTTTAAGATCCGTTTTTTCTTGTGTCAATTTAATCGTGGATCCTGTATATTTTTTAAGTGTTGCTTCTAATTCTTCTAATGTTTTTTTATCAAGTGTAGTACTACTTTTAAGTATACCTTCATACTCATTTGCAATACGTTGCTGGTCTGAATTGAGTACTTTTGTAATAGCAGGGATTAAATCTAGCCTAGAATTTTCACCTAATATCTTAATAAAATTAACAAGTGACCCATCTGCATTAGTACCTAATGTAGCAAGCATCATTTCTGTTTTTTTCTCATGAGAGATAATGGGAGATGTTAATGCTGACTTTATTTCTTTACTAGTGCTAACCTCAGAAAGTACATTGAGTACTTCTAAGACTGCTGGCATATCTTTCACAACACTAGAGAGTGCAGATGCATATCTTTTAGCAATTAATTCTTCCATCTATGCCACCTTCCCATACTTTGCAACTTTTTTAGAAATAATATCAATCACTTTTTTCTCATCAAGGTTAATATCCTCTGTAGTAATATTTTCACTCAATACTTCATCAATAGCTTCTCTTGCTGACTTACGTTCTTCTAGCGTCATCTTTTCATCAAGTTGCTTATCAAGAAGTATAAGTTCATTTTTATTTGCACTCGCGATTTTTGCAGCTAAAATGCCTGCTTCTGCTTTCGCATCAACTATAATTTCTTCTGCTTTTTTCTCACTAGTATTCAAACGATTTTGTGCGTCTTTCTTCTCATCTTTTGCAGCTTGCAACTTCTCTTCAATCTCATTTAGTTGCTTAGCTATATCTGCACTTCGTCCTTTAAAGAAATCTTTAATAGGATTAGCTAGCAAATAATAAAGCAATGATGTAAAAACAACAAAGTTAAATACCCTAGGTAAATAGTCAGTTTCTCTACCTGTCTGAGCAAAGTAACGTGTTGCGGTAGGATCACCTGCTGCCAAAAGAACAACTGGAATTACAAGTAAAGATAATAATACTAATTTTTTCATATTTTTCTCCTCCCTATAACTTGCTAAACTTAGCTTTTAGGCTCTCTTTAAAGAGAGGCATTTGTGAAAGAAGAGCATTTTTAATGTTCTCTTTATCAGAGTTAAGTTTTTTTACAAACTTGTTGTACTCAGTATCTAATTCATCTTGTTTACTCTCAACTTTAGATGCAGCCAATGTTTTTTCATCATCGATTGCTTTCTGTCTGATAGACGCAGCTTCATTTTTAGCATTGCTAATAATTTCATCTGCCTTTGCATTTAATTCGTCTGTGTTTCCACTAACACTCTTTGCTACTTCTAAATCTTTTGCTATGGAGGCATCTCTGTCGTCCATAAATTTCACCAATGGCTGAAATAGCATATTATTTAAAAGAACAATGAGAATCAGAAACAAAACAAGAACAAATAACATCAATGGTAAATGTATGTCAAGCATTAAAACTCCTCATGTAATTTCGCGTA
>CAYXTZ010000167.1:0-2823 GCA_964468535.1 uncultured Sulfurovum sp. | reverse complement strand
GCTACTTCATGTCCTAAAAGTGTTATTTTATACAGCCCCTTGCCTGCGGTCTCTTTAGGGTAGTTAATGGGTCGTATAAGAGGATACTTATCAAACATAGTAAGTATTTCTTTTTTATCAAAAGAGTGATTACCTCCTGTCATCATGTCTACACCATAGCCCAAAAGTTCAATACAATTTTTTTCAGTCATACCAAAGCCATGAGAGGCATTTTCATAATTGGCTATAGTAAAGTCTATGAAGTGTTCTTGTTGAAGACGCTTTAAATGTCTCTTTAGCATTAGGCGACCAGGTTTACCAACTATGTCACCTATAAACCCAATTTTCACGTGTTTATTTACTCTTGCCTGCAAAAGGAAGTAATGCAGAAGCCCAAGTAAGTCCACCACCAAAGGTATCAAGTAGCATTAACTCACCTTCTTTAAGTCTCCCAGACTCCCAAATATCATTTATAGCCATAGGGATTGAGGCTGCTGAAGTATTACCAAATTTATGCACAGTCACCACCACTTGTTCTTCTTTCATCTTCAAAGCATCACCCACTGCTTTGATAATACGGTAATTGGCTTGATGAGGGATAAAGTGAGGGATGTCCTCAGAGTTTATCTCATTTTTGGCAAGTATCTCTTTGACGTCTTTTGTTAAGGTTTTTACTGCTAATTTAAAGGTTTCATTTCCCTTCATTTGGACATATTGCAAGCCTTCATCTATCACTCTTTGGCTCACGGGATTAATGCACCCTGGAGCAGGAGTCACTAAAAAGTCTGCATACGAACCATCTGCAGAGGCATGCAGGTCTATAATGCCCTCTTCTTGTTTATTTGATGCAGATATCATCGCAGCACCCGCACCATCACCAAACAAAATACAGGTACTTCTGTCTGTATAATCTACAATAGAAGAAAACTTTTCAGCCCCTACTATAAGAACATTTTTCTTCATGCCAGACTCTATAAATGCCTTGGCTACTGAAAGCAAATAGACAAACCCAGAACAAGCAGCAGAGATATCAAATGCTTGCACATCATTGATGCCCAATTTATCAGAAATGATACAAGCCGTTGAAGGCATATTAAAATAGTCTGGAGTGACTGTTGCACAGACCACTAGGTCTATCTCATCTTTGCTAATGCCTGAACGCTCTATAGCTAACTCACAGGCCTTAGCTGCCATGTCTGAAGTGTACTCATCAACTGCCGCGATATGACGCTCAGAAATCCCTGTACGCTTTACAATCCACTCATCAGTAGTATCTACCATCTTTTCTAAGTCAGCGTTAGAAAGTATCTTTTCAGGCACGTACGCACCAATAGACCTAAATGAAGCATAAATTTTTGACATAGTTATCCTTAACTCATAATTACATATATTTTACCATAAGTTATCAAGGAGTGGTCTAAAAAAGAGTAGAATAAATAAACAAGTTTCTACTTGTCTATTTTGTACTTTTAAGTATTTTGGGCTAAAAGTGCTTCAATGGTTGTGTTAACATCAGATTCAACATACGAAATAGCCTGAAACACGGCATTTTTAATGGCTTTAGGACTAGATGCACCATGAGAAATGATAGCACATCCTTTGAGTCCCAGTAAAGGAGCTCCACCGTATTCATCTTTATCCACTTGTTTTTTCATATTGCCAAAGACTTTCTTTTTCATCATCAAAGCCCCTACTTT
This sequence comes from uncultured Sulfurovum sp., assembly GCA_964468535.1. Classification (GTDB taxonomy): domain Bacteria; phylum Campylobacterota; class Campylobacteria; order Campylobacterales; family Sulfurovaceae; genus Sulfurovum. The sequence goes on along the minus strand of CAYXTZ010000167.1, from coordinate 1,147 downwards.
TGCAGGCAATGACTTGCGAATATACTGCTTCATCAAATCAAAAATGGTAGACACTGCACCTTCAGCAGTTTTGAGTAGAATATTTCCTGTAAAACCGTCACAGACAACAACATTTACCTTACCGTTAAAAATATCTTTACCCTCAACATTCCCGATGAAGCCGTCTAGTGCTTTAAGTAACGGAAACGTAGCTTTAGTAAGTTCATTTCCTTTTGAATCTTCAGATCCATTAGCAAGAAGTCCCACTTTAGGGTTTTGAATCTTCATAATCTTGGAAACATAAGCTTCACCCATAGCACCAAACTGAAAAAGATTTTCAGGCTTGCAATCGGTCACAGATCCCACATCTAGTACTAACGTTTTATCTTTAGTAATACTTGGCATCAGTGTTGCAAGTGCTGGCTTTTTAATACCTGGGATTCTTCCTATGCGAAGTGTTGCTGCGGTCATAGTAGCCCCTGAATGCCCTGCTGAGAGTACAGCATCAGCTTGACCATCACGTACCAGTTCTACTGCTTTAAAAATGGAAGAATTTTTTCTCTTAAGCGCATCAGTAGCAGCATCTGACATAGCAATGACATCTGATGATTGTTCAAATTCAACTTTATCAACATAATATTGAGGGAGGTATTCTAAGATTTTCTCTTTATCGCCTACAAGTATAGGTAAGAATTTTTTTTCATCCAGTGCTTGTATTACACCTTCTATAATAGGTTCAGGACCAAAGTCCCCACCCATTGCGTCAATTGCGATGCGTATCATCACTTAGGCTTTTGTTGTTTTGTACTCACCAGTTGTCATATTCATGTGGTGAGGCATTCTCCATGTTCCGTCTGCATCTTTCACAGGCATTGGTAATGTCAATTTGTAATGTGTTCTTCTTTTTGCTGCTCTCGTGTGACTCACACGTCTCTTAGGTACTGCCATTTTAAATCCTTAATATTATAATTATATATCTTCTTGAAAATAGACAAAGCCCATCTTCCAATTCATCTCACTAAAGTTTCGTTTTAAAACTCAATTTCAAAGTCTTCATCATCATTGTCGCATTCATCACAGTAATGATAAGAACTTTCTACCGATGTAATTTCACTTTCAAGTATGTACAAAAGGTCAATTTTGCCATCTAAAAACTCAATTATATCTA
>CAYXTZ010000166.1:0-2843 GCA_964468535.1 uncultured Sulfurovum sp. | reverse complement strand
GCCAAGGTTTTCTTTACTCAAAAGCATTACCTAAGAGAGAATATGTTTTGTCACAGTTTATAGGTAAAAAAAGATAGATTAAGCAAACAGTCTATACAATAGTTAGTCAAGAAATTATAATAAAATAAGGAACACAATGAACAAGATAATACTCATATCGCTAATGGCAGTAACAGGACTTTTTGCAGATGCACTGACAGACATAGCAACCAAGGCGGTCTCATCTGAAGTAAAAGAGAAAGCCAAGTCATCAATGATGGATACAATGAAAGATCAGGCAATAGATCAAGCCAAAGACAAAGCTACTGACGTGGCAGCAGGAGAAGTTGAGAAAGCAGTAGGTAAAGAAACTGTAACAAAAGATACTGCAAAGTCAGCTATTAAGTCAGTAATTTAATATAGAACAATATATTTGTACACTTCTAAACCTGTTTAGTGGTGTATATATACTTCACTAGCTCTTCAAGGTAGCGCTACAAATTTAATTTTTTAATTATAAAGTTACTAATATTATTATAATATATATTTAGTTAGGAATAATTTATGAACTCTGATATAAAGCTTTCACAGATACTAAAAACAGCACTTTTATCTTTAACTTTAACCGCTACTGTTTCTCTAGCGGAAGAGGGAGGAAGTGGACACTATTTACCAGGGTCCATGGCGTCTTTTATGGATGGTGTAGCTTCTGAACCTACTTTCTTACTTCGCTTGAATTATGTCTATTATAATGGTAATGCAGAAGTGAATATCCCTCTTGGTGGGAATCATGTTGTTGATATGAAAGCCACGTCAAATGCACTTGGATTAACAGCATTTTGGGTACCTGAATGGGGAGTCATTAATGACAAGTGGACTTTCGCCATGTCTGGAACTTTACCAATTGTAAATATGCAGGTTTCAGGTAGTTTAGGTGCTTTGAATATTAGCGATGAATTGACTGCTATTGGCGATATTATATTGATGCCACTCATGCTTAATTACAAGGTTAATGAAAACTTCAACATTAACACACGTGTTGCCTTTTATGCCCCGACGGGAGACTATGAAGTAGGACGACTTGCGAATACTGGGAAAAACTTTTGGACGGTTGAACCCACTATAGGATTCATGTATTTTGGCAAAACCAATGGTAGAGAAGCTTCTGTTTTTATAGGTATGGACTTTAATGAAGAAAACTCTGACACAAATTATAAGTCTGGTACACAGTTCCATGTAGACAGTACCTTTGCACAACATTTTCCTTTTCAAAATGGTTTGGCTGGTGTAGGCATCACCGCATACTATTACAATCAAATAACTGATGACAGTGGTTCTGGGGCAAGTTTGGGTGCGTTTAGAGCAAAAGCAGCAGGGGTGGGACCTGTACTCTCTTATGTGAGTCATTCGGGAAATATACTAGCAGAAATAAAATACATTAATGATTTCAACAATAAAAATAGACTTGAAGGGGACACTGTCTTCTTTAAAGTTATAGCAAAGTTTTAAAATTTTAAAGGATGTAAAAATGAAAAAGCATATAGGCTATTATATATATGTTTTTATGCTCACAAGTATAGGTCTGCATGCAGAGTCTGACCTCGCACAAAAAGCAAATGACCCTACTGCACCACTTATGGCAGTACAACTTATAGACAATTACACTTCTGATTATTATAACAGCCTAGAGGGGGAAAGTGGCAATAGTGTTTCCCTTCGTGCCGCATACCCCTATAAATGGGGAGAGCGTAATCACATAGCAAGAATCACTTTACCTACAGTAACCGATAGTCCAACTGGAGATACAGGCATACAAGATATGACACTCTTTGACTTGACAGTATTTCCTGCTTCGTGGGGACGCTATGGTGTGGGTATAGTAGCTTCTATACCTATAGCGGATAATCACGACCAATGGTCTGCAGGTCCCGCATTTGGTTTTGTCAATAACACCCTTAGTAAAGGGCTCAACATAGGTCTTTTCAACCAAAACCTTTTTCGTATAGCAGGAGATGATGCTCGTCCAGATACTAAAATCTCTTCATTCCAACCCATACTAAACTACTCCATAGGCGCTGGATGGAACATTGGTACGGGAGACATACAGTATGTTTATGACTGGGAGTCTAGCCAGTGGGCATCTTTACCTATAGGACTTCAAGTAGGGAAACTTCATAGATTTGGGAAGTTACCCGTTATATTTTCACTACAGTACCTGTATAACTTTGCAGATGAAGTCACGATATCTAATGGACTGTTGGCACCTACGCCTAAAAGAAGCATTACATTTACCGCGAAATTTTTATTTACAACATTTTAATTAAGGACTTTTATGAATCTATTATCAACATCTAAAAAATTAAGTATCAGCCTTTCACTTATTGCCACTTTATCAGTGGATGTACAAGCAAGCCAAAGTAATGCAGACATCTCTTATGCAGCCAAAGCCAATATCATTGCAGAGCTTGAAAAAAATGCTCCTTCTAACCCTCTTAAAAATGCCTACTTTGGTGAGACACATATGCATACCTCTTACTCTTTAGATGCGTATATCGGCGGTAACCGTATGACACCTTCTGACTCTTTGCGTTTTGCTAAAGGAGAAGAGATGCTCATCAATGGTCAAAAACATAAACTTGAACGTCCTTTGGACTTTTGTGCTGTAACTGACCACGCTGAGTACATTGGTGAAATGTTTACAGCTATGAATGCACAAGCAAAAGGTTATGACCAAGAAGTACTCAAAGAGTTGCGATCACTGACTAAGTATGAAGAGCAAATCAAATGGTTCATTAAGTATGTGGTTTCAGTAAACCGTGGTGATGCACCACCTAAACACACAGACTTTTTTACAGGACTTGAAA
>CAYXTZ010000165.1:0-2867 GCA_964468535.1 uncultured Sulfurovum sp. | reverse complement strand
TTACGTAGTCTTGATGTAAGTTCACGTAAAGAAGAGATACGGTTTTTCTCATCACCCCAAATGCTTAAGATGAGTTGCTCTGTACTCACATGGTGGTTTTGACTGCTTATCAGTTCTTGCAAACAAAGATGCTCATTTTTGCTTAGCATGACGAGTGTACCATCTTCATACAATACATGTTCTTTACTATAGTAAGCATAGCTTCCTAAATAAATGACCGAAGATAAAGGTAAGGGCTTAGTGGGATGATATGCTTTAGCTACCATAAGAATGGCTTCTAATTCTCTTTTCGTGACAGGTTTTATGAGGTAACCTATAGGGTTTACACTGCTTGCATCTTCTATGGTTTGACTGTCTTTAAATGAAGTCAAAAATACAAAATTGATTTCTGGGTATTTACTGTGTATTAAGTTTGCAACCTGAATACCATCAAGTTTACCATTAATTTGAATATCCATAAAAATCACATCAACTTCATTTATTTTTAAATATGTAAGTAGTGCTTCTCCTTCATCAAATACAGACACAACATTATGCCCAAGGTTTTCGATAGTTTTTTTTAAAAATAAAACCGTAATAGCTTCATCTTCTACTATAATCACATGCATTATTTCATCCCTTTTTTAAAGATAATTTTGTGGTGCAATCCTTTATCATTGTATCTCTTCACTTGACCTTTAAGTTGATAGGTAGCCAAAAATTGCACAAGTTCAAAACCAAATCCATCTTTCAAAGTATCGTCTTCTATGCCTTTGCCATTGTCATAAACTTCGAGTATGACCTGGGATTCACTATTTTCGTACATTTTAATACCTATAATTTGATTTTTATGTTCACCAGAAAAAGCATATTTAATAGCATTTGTTACCAACTCATTGATAATAAGCCCCATAGGTACAGCAATATCCAAAGTAAGAGATATTTTTTCACAAGATATGCGAAAATAAAGGTTTTGACGATGAAACTCTTCTTGGAGTTTTTCTACCAGTTCTTCCGTATAGTCCTGCATGCTAATTACAGAAAGATTATTTGCCTGATAAAGCTTTTCATGTATGAGTGCCATCGCTTGTATCCTTTGGATAGTATCTTCTAAAATATACTCCGACTCTTTTGTTTTTACGCGGTCAACCTGTAATGACAACAAAGAAGTAATAACTTGTAGATTATTTTTAACCCTATGATACAACTCACGAAATAATATGTTTTTATTGCTCACTTCTAACGTAAGTTCAGTATTTTTCTTGTTTAATTCTTCTGTACGTACTGCTATTTTACTTTCTAATGTTGTATTTAATGTGCCAAGTTCTTGTTCCCGTTCTCCTAATTTTAAAAATATATCATTATATCTATACGCCAAAGCAAAAGAAAGAAGAGCCAGTTCTATAAAGGCACCTATCTGTCCACTATAGAGGGTAAAAGAGTTCATAGGCACTATGCCTAGGTTTTGTAATTCACTTATGAGTGAACCTAAAAGTAAAAAACTCCAAGCAATGACATAAAATTTTGCTGACACACTTCTTTGTGTATAGTACAAATACAAACCCACTACAAACAATGAAGATACAGACAACATAGAAAATACCGTCCCCATAATCATCACCAAAGAGTATGGCAATACAAAGCTCATTACTGCTAACGAAACAAAAATGTACTGCAACACAGTAAAGAACAAAAGCACTCTTGGCATACCTTGGTTTTTAAAGTCTAAAAACACCATAGAAAACTGCACCGCAAAGTAGTTAGCTAAGCTGAACATGATGGGTATATAGTACAAATTTAACATTGGAGACTCAGGGTAAAAATACTTAAATCCATAGGCATTCATGCCCAAATGCAAAAGTAAATGTGTGATGTGAAATGCTACATAGTAAAGGTATACCTTTTCTTTTATTATCAAGTAGAGTATAAAGTTGTACAAAAGCATAATAAGCACCGCACCATAGTACAAACCCAAATAAAGTTTAGTGTCACCAGATGCACCATGGTACACTTCTAAAGTATGAAATTCCATACCTAAGTTAAGTGAAGAACGGGAGTCTATCATAAATAGTAGTTCTTTGCTTTCATGGGCTTGAAGTGTATAGGGTATGACAAAGTTGTGACTCTGCACCTTTCGTGTGCTAAAGGCGGTAAGATCTCCTGTGGTATAATGTTCTACCAATTTGGCATCTTTATATTTATACACTTTTAATATATCGTGTAGAGGGTAAGGAAAACTTAGCATATGTTGAGAAGTTTCAGGCTCAATGTTTTTTACCTTCACATAGACCCACACCTTTGCCCTACTAAACCCCATACTTTCAGTTTCTCTTGTAAATGCTGTAAAAAGGTCTTTGTTTTGGTACGCATCGTCTACTGTCCATGTTCTGCTTGTGTCTAAGTAGTAGCTACGTTCTACAACTTCAACTCCAGAAGCCCACAAAGAAAGTGAACATGCAAAAAAGTAAACCCATAGTCTCATTTTATTCCTCTATTTCCATAACAAAGATACGATCTGTGATATCATACCTATTTTACCCTAGCATCCAAAAATAAACCTATAAAATTAGACTTCATGGTAAAAATGCTGGGAATCTAAAATATTAATTTTCTCTATTTATTTTCGCTAGCCCATGCCTTACAGCAATAAGCTGCCGTAAGGAAGCACGATAAAAAAGTCAAAAGTCAAGTTACTGTCCTGCTCTAACACAACGCACATAAACGCTATTGTTCTTAACGTAGATGTTCTGGACGCCACTGTAGAAGTCGACGACCCACGCGCGGCTTGTGCTACCCGCGTACGTAGTAGACGAGAAGTAAAGGTTAGACGCTACATACGTAAAAGCACCATTGATAGTTGGTCTCTTCCCAGTATCTACTATTGTATT
>CAYXTZ010000164.1:0-2872 GCA_964468535.1 uncultured Sulfurovum sp. | reverse complement strand
GTGTTTTTCTAGCCCTAAACAAGATATATGACAAAGACTATAAACCTGACATAGTCATATCTGGCATTAACATAGGTGCTAACATGGGCGAGGACATCACTTACTCAGGTACGGCAGCTGGGGCTATGGAAGCGGTGTTGCAAGGCATACCTGCCATAGCTATATCACAAGTCTACAACAATGGTGGAAAGACCATAAAAGAACATGGTTATGACTTAGCTAAAGAGAGCATCACTAGCCTAGTGAAGAAGATATTTGACGGTAATTTTCCTTTGCCTGAACGTAAGTTTTTAAATGTAAATATACCTCCCATAGCAGCATCTGCTTGCAAAGGTTTTAAAGTTACACGTGCAGGAAACAAAAAGTATGGTTTTCACGCAGAAGTACATCATAACCCACGAGGCAAAGAGTACTACTGGATAGGTCTTCCAAGGCTCGAATGGCTAGAGACAAAAGGACATACCACAGACTTTGAAGCTGTAAGTGATGGCTATGTCTCCATAACCCCTATACACTTGGACATGACTTCTCATGATGATATAGAAGATTTAAAAAAGTGGTTATAGATGAGATTTGAACGCTGTCGCATGCTTTTTGGAGACGAAGATTTTGCCAAACTACAAAAAGCCAAGATACTCATACTGGGTGTGGGTGGTGTGGGTTCTTACGCTCTTGACTGTCTTTACCGTACAGGAGTTAGCGATATAACCATACTGGACTTTGACATCTACGACGAGAGCAACCAAAACAGACAGATAGGCTCTGAAGCAGTAGGGGAAAGTAAAGTAGAAACTTTGGCAAAACTTTACCCTGGCATACAAACCATAGAACAACGCATGAACATGGTCTGGGTAGCAGGTTTTGACTTTGAACCTTATGACATTGTCATTGATGCAGCTGACTCTACGATGGTTAAGATAGAAGTGGCAAAGAAGTGTTACAAAAAGCTCATCATGGCATTGGGTTCTGCCAAACGTTATGATGCCTCTAAGATAGAAGTAGCCTCCATTTGGGACACCTATAATGACAAACTAGCTCGCAAGATACGTAACGAACTCAGACGTGCCAAATTTGACAAAAATTTTACAGTAGTGTTTTCTCCAGAAGATGACAAATGTAAAGAAAAAGGCTCTTGTGTCGCGGTTACTGGAACTGTGGGGTTAACTGTGTGTTCTGAAGTGATAAAACGAATTATAAAATCTTAAACCAAAAGGTTTAAGATTACGGTTTTACTTTTTGAGTAAATCTCTGATTTCGCCAAGTAGCACTTCTTCTGCTGGTGTTTCTGCTGGTGTTTCTTCTGGTGCTTCTCTTTTAAGTTTATTGTATGCCTTAATCATCATAAACAGTACAAACCCGAGTATCACAAAGGAGATAGTATCTTGAATAAACTGACCATATTTTATTGCTGGAGCTCCAGCTTTATCTAGAGCTTCCATAGTTGCAAACTCTTTGTCACCTAAGTTGAAAAACATTTGTGAAAAATCGACGCCACCCATAAGCATTCCTACTGGAGGCATGATTACATTATCAACCAATGATTTTATTACTATACCAAAAGCACCACCGAAGATGAAACCAACCGCCATATCTACCATGTTTCCCTTGATGAGAAACTCTTTAAATTCATTTAACATTTTTTTCCTTTTAGTTTTAGTTTTTATCACATGATAATTGTAATCAAAAACCCTAAAAAATTGGCTTAACTATTTTAGCTTTCTGTTTCTTGCTGCTAAAAGTGTCAGCACGAAAAGTCCTGCCACTGCATAGTAAACCCATGTAGGTATTGGTACAGGGTCACCAGCTGCATATGAGTGCAATCCTGAAAGATAATAATTTACACCAAAGTATGTCATAATCACAGAGAAATAAGCCCATGTTGCCGCTGCATTGAAAATATAGTTAGACTTCAAAGAAGGGATGAACCTTAAGTGTAATACCACGGCATAAACCAAGATAGTTACAGCCGCCCAAGTCTCTTTTGCATCCCATCCCCAGTAACGTCCCCAAGATTCATTTGCCCAAACACCGCCAAGAAAGTTTCCAATAGTAAAGAGGAATATCCCGATAATTAGAGACATTTCTGAAAGGTTTGTCAACTCTTTAATGGATCTATCAATATTTTTATGTCCATTTTTTCCTCTAAATATATAAAAAATAAGTACAAAAAATGATAGTATAAACCCTAATCCAAAGAAACCATCACCAGCAATAATAGTTGCCACATGTATCATGAGCCAATAGGAGTTAAGCACAGGTACAAGCGTGGTAATCTCAGGGTTGATAAAGTTCATATGTGCCACAGCCATGGTAATACCTGAAATCAAGGCAGCACCTGCTAAAGCAAAGGGAGAATTTTTTGCTAAAAGTAGTCCTGCTAACATAGTAAATGCAGCAATGGACACAATAGCCTCATAGGAATTTGACCAAGGGGCGTGTCCAGAAACATACCAACGCATGCCCAATCCTATCACATGTATGATAAAACCTGTCACAAATAATGCCCATATAATACGCATAATCCACTTCATCGGAAATGTAGGTTTCAATACATTAAAGAATGCAAAAAAGAATAACACTATTCCCATAAAAAGATAAAGAGGTACTAACTTTCCAAAAAGTCCAAGTTTGTTATACCAAAGTTCCATTTCTATATGATTTTGACTCGGGATAACTTCAGCACCATATTTTTTCTGTATCTTCTGCAAACCTCTTAATGCAAGATTTGCATCATCCCAATTACCTGTCTCTACACCATTGGCTATCATCTGAAAATATGCTGCAATACTTACCCTAACTTCTTCAGAATATTTTTGAGGGAATTCTTTCATGGCATCCATAGGAGCCATCCATTTGTTGTTCGCATCACCTG
>CAYXTZ010000163.1:0-2888 GCA_964468535.1 uncultured Sulfurovum sp. | reverse complement strand
ACGGAGAGTATAGGCTTACACACTACAGCTTCAGTGGTAAATTCTATCTTTTTGGTCATTGCTTTTGATGCACTATTTTCTGTACTTTATACGGAACTTGGGCTATGAGAGCTGTGATTCAAGTAGAAGGTATAGTAACACGTTTTGGTGCGCGTACCATACATGATGGTGTTAACTTACACATCAATGAAAATGAAATTTATGGGATATTGGGAGAGAGTGGTTCAGGAAAATCTGTTTTAATGAAAGAGATGATAATGCTTCTTGAACCGAATGCAGGAGAAGTCTCCATTCTAGGAAAAAAACTCAATGGCATAAGCTTTAAAGATGCACAAGCATTGCGTTCAGACTGGGGTGTACTCTTCCAATTTGGAGCACTTTTCTCTTCTCTTAGCATCGCTGAAAATATTGAAGTACAACTTAAAGAATATACCAACATCTCTAAAGTAATGCGAAATAAACTCGTCAGTTCTAAACTAGCACTTGTAGGGTTAGAACCACATGTAGGTGATTTGTACCCTTCTGAACTAAGTGGTGGCATGGTGAAGAGAGCTGCACTTGCACGTGCTTTAGCCATAGAACCAAAACTTCTTTTTTTAGATGAACCAACGTCTGGACTTGACCCCATAGGTGCGCGTAATTTTGATGCACTCATTGTAGAGTTACGCGACCTTTTAGGGATTACAGTGGTCATGATTACACATGATTTAGAGAGTATTTTTTCCATAGTTGACCGTATGGCAGTACTAGCGGATAAACATGTGGTAGCAGAAGGCAGTTTAGAAAATGTGTTACAATCTAAACACCCTTTTGTAGAAGATTTTTTCAAAAATGAGTATACTAAAGAGAGATTTAAAGATAAAGTACAGATGAAGAAGGTCATAGATGTATAGTAAGGTTAATTATACGATAGTTGGACTGTTTGTTTTACTCTTTGGTGTAGGGATGGTATGGTTTGCATTTTGGCTAGCAAAATATGGGCTTCAAGAAGATTACCATACTTACAAGATAGAGATGAAAGACTCCATAGCAGGGCTTTCTAAAGACTCTAGCGTTAAACTTCATGGTGTAAACATAGGGCGTGTCTCTCAAATAAGCATTGACCCCAAAGATATTACAAAAATCAATATTTTTGTTCAAATACAAAAAGAAGTGCCTATAAAAGAAGATATGATAGCTTCTACTCAAATGCTAGGTGTTACTGGCTTACTTTCCATAGAGATAAACGGTGGGAGTAATGCAACAAAGACACTTGTCCCCACAGCAACTTACATACCACTCATCCAATCTAAACCTTCACTACTTTCTAAACTTAGCAACGATTTAGGTGGATTAAGTGAAAAATTAAACAATATTCTTATGCGAAGTGAAGTATTGTTGTCAGATGTAAATTTAGAAAATATGAGCAAAATACTTGAAAATGTGGAAAAAGTATCAGCTAAAGGTGAGGAAATAGAACGCAAAGCCCTTGAGTCAATGGATGAATTGGACACTACACTTAAAGAGTTTAGAGTTTCTATGAAAATAATCAATGAAAAATTTACCGAAGCAAGCGAAGATTTTAAATCTATAAAAAAGGTGGCAGTGCCTAGCGTGGAGAAAATAATGGAAACTAGTGAAAATTTTAACCGTGTGACACTTAAATTTGAAAAAAGTTTAGACAGGGGAGACTACAACCTTAAAAAGATGCTTGAACCTATGCTTGTAGATATACAAATACTCTCAAGCCAGCTCAATACCATGGCAAAAGAGTTAAGACAAAGTCCAAGTGAACTATTATTTAAATCTAGAGCATCAAGAAGAGGACCAGGAGAATGATAATCAAAATATATATTTTAACAACGATGATATTATTAAGCTTTACTGCCTGTACTAAGTCACCAGTATTAAAAATATATACACTCAATACCCCACAAATAAGTACAATACAAAGTAGTAAATACAGATCTAAAATCATAAAAGTAACGTACCCACAAAGTCTAAGAGAGCAGATGTCACAAAAGATGAACTTCTCTTACGGCATCAACGACCGTGGCACATATTTGAATTCAGAATGGTCAAACCATATGAGCAAACTGCTGCAAGGAACACTGATAGATGTACTAGAACGTACTAATCTTTTTAAAGCGGTACTCTCAAATACAAGTACACTAAAAGAAAACTACCGACTAGAAAGTAACATTTTTGCCTTTGAACATAGAGTAAGAGGGGCGGCATCTCATGCAGTAGTCTCCATACAGTTCACACTCATAGACGCAGACTCTGGAAAGTTAGTCAAGAGTAAAAGGTTTTCTTATCAAGAAGCAACACCAAGCACTGATGCAAAAGGGTATGCATCAGCTACAAATATCATTATGGCTAGATTGAGTGCTGACTTTTTGGGGTGGTTGCGTTAGCGTTTAATTTATATTATCATACGTTTGAAAAGAGAGTTTAACCTTTCTCTAGTGTTTTAACGAGAACTTAACCATCGTAAGATGGCAAGTATTATCGCTAGTATGAAAAAAATATCGTTCATTATTTTCACCAAACATCCTGCCCAGAGGAAATGCCCTTGGGGGTGCACAGTTATAAATTTAACTTGGGTTCAAGCAGCAGTTCTAGCTGTTGTTTGAAACAACAAATCAGAACTGCATCACAATTTTACCTCAAACTATTTATCTTTGTTAAAAACATGTCAAATTGACATGAAATTGATTAAAATTCGCCAAGTAAAACAGTCGTTTCTTCCTTACTCTCCAAGTCCTTAACCCAAACCGTGCCATTGGCCAATTCATCTTCGCCTATAAGTACTACATAACGGGCATTCACTTTATCTGCACCTTTCATGTGAGACTTGAAGCCTTTTGAGTTGTATTCTATGGTTACTTTTGTCTCCAAACGTTTTG
>CAYXTZ010000162.1:0-2916 GCA_964468535.1 uncultured Sulfurovum sp. | reverse complement strand
CTCTTGCACAATTTCACATTTGCAAAACCCATTGTGAGTGTTACCTATTATTAGAAGTCCCCTAAAGAGAGTAAATAATGGTACTAATGATTGACAACTACGACAGCTTTACTTATAACATAGTGCAGTACTGTAGAGAGCTAGGTGCAGACTTAAAGATTATACGTAATGATGAGCTGACCATAGAGGAGATAAAAGCACTGAACCCTGAGAAAATCATTCTCTCCCCTGGTCCTGCTACACCAGATGATGCAGGAGTAACACTTGAAGTCATAAAAGCATTTGCAGACACTACTCCCATTTTTGGTATTTGTCTTGGACATCAGAGCATCGCACAAGCTTTTGGTGGCGATGTTGTTAGAGCTAAAAACATGATGCATGGGAAGACTTCACAAGTGGTAGTAGACCGTGAAACACCTATCTTCAAAGATTTACCAGAAGAGTTTAGAGCCACACGTTATCACTCGCTCACGGTAAACAAAGACAACTTGCCTCAACATATTATAGTAACATCACATAGTAAAGATGATGATGAAATAATGTCTTTGCATATAAAAGACAAACCCATTTATGGTGTACAGTTTCACCCTGAGTCTATCATGTCTGAATACGGACATGAGATGTTAGATAATTTTTTAAAACTCTAAAACCATGAAAAAAGAGCATATATTCTTTAGCATCATTTTGTATGCATTTTCTATTTTCTACTTAGCCACAATAACACCCATCAGCCCCCATGAGGCACACATTTTTTACATGTCCAATAATCTTGTTTCTACATTGATGCATTGGGGAGACTCTATTATTGGTGGTTTTTTAGGACTAAGAATATTTTTTATTTTTTTTGGATTTTTAAGTATATCCCTTTTTTATGAATTAAGTAGAAGATACTTTAAAGAACGTTCTGATGCCTACATAGCGACTACGATTTTTATGTTTCTACCCGGTATTTTAACGGCTAGTACATTAGCAAATGAGGCAATTATAGTTTTACCTTTAGTCCTTTATTTTGTCTTGATGTATGAACGAAATAGTTTCTGGTCTCTTCCTTTTGTGATGTTGGCACTTTTTTTTATTCATGAGTCGTCCATCATCTTTTTTGTAGCCCTATTACTATATGGATTGGTGCATAAAGACAAGAAACTTTCTATTTTCTCAGCAGCTTTTCTTATTGCTTTTGTATATTTATCCAAAGGGATTGAAATAGGAGGTGGCCCTTCTGGACACTTTGTTGAAATTTTTGGACTTTATGCTACAGTTTTTTCTCCTCTATTGTTTCTTTATTTCTTTTATGCAATGTATAGAATTTTACTTAGAGAAGAAAAAACACTTTTATGGTATATCTCATTTACAGCTTTAGCATTTTCCTTGTTACTTTCCATTAGACAGCGTGTACATATTGCAGATTTTGCACCATATGTTACTATTTCCATAGTACTTATGTTGGATGTATTTAAAAATTCTGTACGTGTAAGATTGCCTGAATTTCAAAAACGTTATAAATATGCATTCTATACTGTTGTTTCCTTTTTAGGACTTAGTGTTTCCATTATTGTGTTTCATCAGTTTTTTTTCCTTGTTTTGGATGATAAGTCTAAACATTTTGCAAAAAAAGTATATGAACCATATTTTCTTTCTCAAGAACTAAAGTCTGAGGGAATAGAGTGTTATGATGCTGTGTATGGGAGAGAAAAATATCAGTTACAATATTACAATATTTATCCTTGCTCAAATTAACATACAAGAGTAAAAAACTGTTTCTAATATACACAACATTGACTTTCATCTTATGATTTAAATTTCTAAAAACAAAGTTAAAACTACATGATGCTAAACTTCTAAGAACTAAATTAAAGGAGAACTCGATGGCTCAAAAGGCGATTAGAGAATACGACGCAAAGTCAATCTTGGCAAAGCACTGGGATAAGTATTTCCCAGACTTTACATATGCATATGAGACTGTAATGGTTCAAAATGGAGCAGACTTAAGGCAAGCTGCAAAAAAACATGCATGGTTAAATGAAAAAACATTGGTGGCAAAACCAGATATGCTTTTTGGAAAAAGAGGTAAAAATGGATTGGTTCTTTTTAAAGATGTTAAGCCAGGTGATGTAACTTTGTCCAAAGCGACTTCTTGGATTGATGAAAAATCAAGTGAAAAACAAGAAGTTTTCTTCGAGTTTGACGGTGATACTCCAGCAGGTGAGCCATCAGTTGATATGTTGACTCACTTTTTAGTTGAACCATTTATGCCGCATTCTCAAGAAGAAGAGTATTATATCTCTGCAACTTGTGTAGGCGATGATGACATGCTTTACATGTCTGCTGAAGGCGGAATGGAAGTTGAAGAGGGTTGGGATGACAAAGTAACAGAAGTTGCTTTCGCTATTACTGACACAGAAGAACAAATTGCCAACAAAATAAGAGCAAATGTCCCTGCGGATGTTGCGCAAAAAGACAAAGCAGCATACGCTGAGTTTGCAATCGGTTTCTTCAAAGCGTACCGAGAGTTAAACTTTGCTTACCTAGAAATTAACCCTTTTGTACTCCAAGGTAAAAAAGTAGAACTTCTTGATATGGTTGCAAAACTAGATGATACAGCTGGGTTTATGATGGTAAGTGAGTGGGGAGATATTTCTTACCCAACTGCATTTGGTATGGATGAAAAAACTCCTGAAGAAGAAGCAGTTGAATTGGCTGATTCTAAAACAGGTGCGTCACTGAAATTAACACTTCTTAAACCAGAAGCACGTATTTGGACAATGGTTGCAGGTGGTGGAGCTTCAGTTGTGTATGCCGATACCATTGCAGACATGGCAGGCATCGAAGACCTTGCCAACTACGGTGAATACTCTGGTGGGCCAACTACAGGTGAGACAAGATTTTACGCTGAAACACTTTTTGACCTTATGACAA
>CAYXTZ010000161.1:0-2931 GCA_964468535.1 uncultured Sulfurovum sp. | reverse complement strand
CTTGATGTCCATAAGTATCATTAACTAATTTAAAATCATCAATGTCGAGGACAACTAAAATGCCCTCCTCATTGTTTCTAATCATCTTTTCTAACTGTGCGTTGAAATAAATCTTTTTATACGCACCTGTAAGGCTATCTAGCTGTATTTCACTGGTTAGTTTTGTCACTTTAGTGAGGGTAAATAGTTTATGAGTAGACTCAATCCATGTTGCTTGCAGTATAAACGTATCTTTATTTATGAGAACATACTCCTCCTTACTATTTACACACTCAAATAATGCATCATAGTTTTGAAGTAAAGGGTCTAAATATTGATAAATTTTTAAATTTTTACGTCGCATATCTGTCATTCTCTTTACGGAAAAATATTGCATAAACTGCTCATTGGCATACGATATTTCATTATTATAACTTACAAATAAAAGTGCGTTTTGGCTATCAAGGATTTTTTGTAAAGTATTGTTTAATAGTATAGATTCATTACTATATTGTAAAAGTTTTTGTTGAGATACTGTTTTATCGGTGATATTGTGGAGTAATACTAATAAAGTATCTTCATCATAATGTTCAACACAAAGATTGACATAAAACTCATTTTTATAAATTGACTCCAATTCATATGGCATAATCTTATTAGAAAATATTTTTTCAAGCTCTTTTTCTGAACCTACAAATTCAGGGAATGATGCCATCACATCATCCCCTATTTGTGTCGCCTGTACTAAATACTTGTTTAGTCCTAGGGACATTTCAATAATTTCAAATGCCTTGTTGACCAATAAATATTCAAATCTATTTTTAGTCAATATAGCATTTAGTATGATTTGTATATTTTTCATGATAAGACATTTTCCATTAACTTCATAAATAGTGCTTCTACATTTTGGTTATTTTGAGCAGAAGTTAAAAAAACATCTTCATCCAATAGAAACTCTTGCTCCATTCTTTCTTTGGCTATGTTACTTAGCATATCTGCTTTATTGTGTGCGACAACAAAGCTTGCATCTGGGTTTTCATTAAGAAATATCTCTTTATGTGCTTCTATCCCGTCCATCGTATCTTTACGGGTAGTGTCCGCCACAAAGACAGCAGCACTAGCACCCCTGTAGTACCCTAGAGAGATTTTTTT
Source organism: uncultured Sulfurovum sp. (assembly GCA_964468535.1). Lineage (GTDB taxonomy): Bacteria > Campylobacterota > Campylobacteria > Campylobacterales > Sulfurovaceae > Sulfurovum. The sequence goes on along the minus strand of CAYXTZ010000161.1, from coordinate 1,800 downwards.
GCTAGGCGTTGAACCTTCTATGTCCCAAATAATCATTTCACACTCTATTTCCCCGACAGTAAGTACTTTTTTGGAAATCTTTACCCCAATGGTTGTTAAATATTTGTCATCAAAGGTACCATCAACATATCTTTTTACTAAACTGGTTTTTCCTACGGAAAAGTCACCTAGTAAAAGTATTTTTTTTCTAATCATCTATTATTTCTCCTAACTTAATCAATATCTTTCTATCATCCAATGAAAATGTAATTTTTATACGCCTAGATGCATTTTTATCTTCTATGGCATTAGGCATTATGGCACCAGTGCTTCCGTATGCCTTAGTACGTATATACCCTTGCATACGGTATTGTTTTACAAGTTTTTGTCTTTGAAGATAATACTTCACACTCAATGCTCTTTTCTTAGAAAGCAAAAAATTCTCTTCTTCTAGTCCTGAACTGTCAGAATGCCATTCAATGATGATATGGTCTAAAAATTCCTTATACTCAACAATGATAGACAGATATTTTTCAAATACCTCAGCGACTATTTGTATGGCTTCTGCATCATACACTGTTTCACCCGCAGCAAATAACGCTAATGTTCTAAAATCTAAAGAATGGTCATTTTTATCATAATACACTGCACTCAAAAAAGTTTTGTCAAGTTTACTATGTATTTCATTTTTTATTTCGACTATTTTCTTGAATCTTTTCTTCTCTTCTTCCATTTTACTCATCGAGTCTGTTGTACTTTTAAGAAGTTCTGCCAAATAGTCCCTTGAAGCATTTAACTCTTTTTGTAGATGTATTGCCTTGTCTTCTAGTCCGCTTACAGATTTTTCATGATTTTTTTCTAAAAGCAGTAATTTTTTTTCTATTTTAAATAAAGAATTAGCACCCGAATTTTTCTCATACCTAAATCTTTCATCTAAATATACCATAGCTACACTCAAATGATTGACAAGAGCCTTATCACTATGTCTTTTAATGATTTTTTCTATCTCATACGTAAGTTCTATGGAACGAACTTGTCCTTCTAGGAGTAAATGATTGTTTTTGGTACGTATGGATATATGTTCTCCTGTTTGGGCAAATACTGTATCTTCTAAACTATTTTTGATATACCAGGCATTAAAGCCATAAATTGCATAAGTAAAAAGTAAAAAACATAAGATTATAAAAATATATTTTGCAGGATTCTTTTTCTCTGCCTTTTCAATAAACGCTTGTGCATAAAGATACTCTCTCATTTCAGTGGAAAGTGTTGCCATTTCACCTGCACTGTCATCGCCACTAAAAAGTTGAAAAAATGAAGCATATTTTTTAACTATGGATGCAAAAAAAGTATTGATTTTTATACGTTGCTCATGCTTAGGTTCTGCATCTAAAAAAGCAATGATAAACACAGACCCTGCACTTTCTATGTAGAGTGTTGCATTTCCATAAGAGAGTAGTTGCACTTCATTATTTGTATCGTTGTGCTGTATCCAGTCATTGATAAAATCTTTAATAGCAGATGCCATAGATGCAACCATGTGAGCATCGTCTATCTCTTTGTTCTCCATATGGGCATCAGCTATAAGTATGGAAGTCTCTTTGTGGATGACAAATAGTGAAGAGATGCGTGCATCAGTACCTTCTTCTAGCAAAAGTTCTGTTTCGCTTACTCCTGTTAATTTTGCTTTTGTCTTACGCTTTATGCGTTCAAAAGAGAGTCCCTGTTCTATCTTTTTATTGATGCTTTCCATCATCTCTTTTATGGCTTGGGTCACATACTTCGATATCATACCACCCATAATAGGATAAAGTGCATCAA
>CAYXTZ010000160.1:0-2971 GCA_964468535.1 uncultured Sulfurovum sp. | reverse complement strand
TCATCATATTCAAGGATGATTTGAGTGGATGATCCATTACGGTAAAAGTTCATTATTAGACAGATTGCTTGGTCTTGATAACGCTCGTACTCTATGGGGATTAGCCCATCATTATCATCTATTGTATAGGCCGTTAAGTCAGTGAAATCTATAGAACCTTCATACTCCTCAAAATTTGAGGATATATCAGGTCTTAGGTAGCAATTACGGCATTTATTAATACACAAAAGGGTAGCTTCACCAGTAAAATATTCAGAATTAACAATAGTTGATTTTAGATTGAGTGGCGTTAAGCTTTTTACTCTTTTCTCACCCAGCTCAATACCATCAAATCCAAGAAAATAGACTATAGAAATGATGAGTATGACGATAAGTAGCTCTATAAGCGAGAAGCCTTTATGCGCGACATATCTTCTGAAAGAAGGCATATTACTCTCTATTTACTACACTCCGAAAACAAGATGTCTCTGCCACTTTCTCCTCCTTCTGGTTTTCGGTCTGAAGCAAAAGAAATAATTTCAACTTCATCGCCTTTTTTGACGAAAACAAAAGGAGTTTTCCATGAGTCTTTGGGCATTTTCTTTAAGTATGGTTTAGCACGAAAATTAGGATATTTATCTACATCAGGGTTTGATACAAGTGCAGCAAATCCTTCTTCTGTATCAGGAAAGGTACCATTGTCTAATTTAAACATGTCTAAACGTTTCTTTAAATCATGCATCTTAAGGCAAACAGTATCTCTTTTTGCTTCATCGGCTGCATCCATAAGCCCTGGTGCAACTACTGCAACAAGCCCTCCCAAAATCACGATAACTATGAGTAGCTCTATAAGTGAGAAGCCTGCTCTTAATCTTCTTTGTTCTTTCATTGATAAATCCTTTATTTTTCTTAGGTATAATATTATCTCTTAAACAAGAAATTTTACTTTAATAGAGCTTTTAAATGGATAAAATATATTATACAAATAATGACGTTAATAGTCAACAGGGTTTTGCTTTGATGATTACGCTCTCTGTGTTGTCTGTAATTATTGCTTTGACTATGGTACTCTTGAGTTATTTTGAAGAAGTACAGAATGATGCAGGTAAGACAAAAGCATTGATTCAAGCAGATCTTTATTATGCAGATATTGGTAAAATTTTTGGAAATTTTGAAAATAAAAAAATACTTTTTTCCATGCTCTATCAATCAGCATTCCCCCTAGAGTCAGAAGATGGAGCGTTTTCTTTGCTCTTGCACTGTGAGCCTTTGAGTGGCGGGGTAAATATAAATTGGTTGGGGTTGGAGAGTGATGCTAAAAATCAGGAAAAGATAGATCTAGCTCATGAACTCTTTGAGATGCTTGTGCAAGAGTATGATATTGAAAATGCAGGTCGTTTATTGGAACTTTTATATGAAGAGATGGGTGCAAAGAATAGGCTTGGAGGTCAAAATCAAAGAAGACTTCATCAAAAAAATGGTATTATATCATATAAACAGTTTACAAATATTTTAAATAATTATCAGTTTGAAGTGGATGATAGTGAAATAGGTAGAGTACCCTGGGAAAAGCATTTTTCTTTTTATTTAAAATCGGATAAAGTAGATATAGAGTACAGTTCCGCAGAATTGATTTCGTATCTTTTTACTGTCGAGTTGTCTGCAACTAGAGAATGGGTGTCTTCCCTTGAAAAAGAACCTCTTGAAGTATTTGTTAGGACGAACGCTGGCGATTATGCAGGAAGAAAATCTCTTTTGGTGGGTAAAGAGTTTTTAGAAGAAACACAATGTTCTGTGCGTTATGTTGTGGATGGAGTATATTACAGATTTAGATTTGAATATATCGAAGGTGGGGCAAAACATTTTGAATTTTATGGAAAAGAGTAGAACATTAATTCTAGTATACTCTGCTATGGATGATGTGCAACTGACTGAAGATGCAAACGTGATGCTTACACCTCAGTTTTATACCCTAAAAAAAGAGACTTTACCGGTGAAATATGCCTATCAGGCAAAAAAAATTGCACCTTCCCTTTTTGAAGGTTTGCTAGAAGAGGGAAAAGAGCATGAGTATATGGTCTGGAAAGAAGATGATGCTTGGGTTCTTATTGCATATGATTTGGAAACAATTAGTGCATTTTTGGAAGAAAAGAATTTTACTTTAGAACGTATCTCCAAAGTTTTTTTTACCCAGCAGTCAGAAGCACACTTTGTAGCACCTTTGGATTTAGGAAAGGATGTGGCATTAATATCTTTAGACAAGGTGATTGTAATTGTACCAAAAATAGCACTAAATGATGAATGTTCCCTCGTTTTCGATGATAGTTTTAGTCCTAAAAAAGGTATTAATCTTCAGAGTGTGCATGGGTCTATATTGACATTAAAACAAACAATTATATTATCTTTTATGTTTGGTATTTTAGCATTAGTCTTTTTTGTTGAGGGTTCACGTTATAATGGTAATTCAAAAGTTATAGAAATGCAAAAGATGGTACTACTTGAGTCTCACCCCTCCTTGCTAAGTAAATACACACGAGACAGTGTTATGATTAAATATAAGATACGAGACAAGGCAGAGCGTAAAAAACGTGAAACTGTAAAAATTGTATCAGGTATGATTTTTAAAGGGGTTAGGTTAATTTCTTTTGAAATGAATGAAAAATCGTTTTCTGCGTATTTATCTGCTAAAGATGCAAAAGTCTTCAAACATCTAAAGGCATTAGCAAAGAAACATAATTTAAAAACAGTCAATGATTCAAAAGGCTACGATTTAAAAATAGAAGGTACATTATGAATTGGAGACGATATCAAAATGAACTTATTGTCTTGATAGCTTTTGTATTTATGTTTATAGGGTATATATATAAATATGGGCAAATTTCTTCTCAACGCGAGTCTATGGCTGAATCCCAGGTTACTTTATCGCAGATAAAAGAAGTTATAGCCTTAAAGAAAATATGGTCAGATAAAAAAATCACTCAAAAAGTAGATA
>CAYXTZ010000159.1:0-2972 GCA_964468535.1 uncultured Sulfurovum sp. | reverse complement strand
TGTCTTTGTTGACAGACTTCACATACGCAGCTATCTCTTCTACCGGATGACGTAAGCCTCCTGCTGACTCTGAGACTTGTATAAAAATTGCATCAATATCTGGATTGTCAGACAATGCTTTTTTAACATCTTCAAGATTAACAGGCGTGTTCCACTCGTATTTGAGTTCCACAAGTTCTTTCCCTGCTACCTCCACAATCTTTCCAAAACGTTCACCAAACTTACCAGCATTCACCGTAAGAGCCGTTCCCTTACAAAGGTTCAATACGCAGGCTTGCATCGCACCTGTACCAGTACTAGCCAACATCACACATTCGTCCATACCAAAAAGTCTCATCAACTTTTCTCTGGTCTCTTTAAAAATAGCTTCAAATTCTGGTGTTCTATGGTGAAGGGTAACTGTCGCCATAGCTTGACGTACAGATTCGGGTACGGGTGTAGGGCCAGGTGTAAAAAGTAACATAAAAATCCTCGTTGTCGCCATCGGACGACGACGGCATAATTAATGGGATTATAGCTAAATGGAGGTTAATATTTAATGATGAAGATATTTTGTCCATCATTATATTTATAAGAGAAGTCCATACCGTGCCTTATAAGTATCTCATTCACAATATATAAACCTAAGCCAAAACCCTTTTGTGTTTCCAATTCACTACCTTTTGAAAATGCCGTAATATAGAACTCAAATTTTTTCTCTAAAGGATTACCCTTACTTGCAAAATAAATCATACGATTATTCATAATTATTTCTATATTTTCACCATATTTTAGAGCATTGTCTATTAAATTCTTAAAAACAATACGCATAGACGAAAAATCTGCATTTATACTCTCATCAGAAACATTCGTTTGTACACTGTCATCTAAATAGAGTAAATCACTCGCTTCGTCAACAAGATCTTGAATACGTATGGGTTTTTTGTGCATGATGTAATTATCAGAGGTCAATTTCTCCATTTGAGCCAACTCCTTAAGTAACGAGCTGAGTCGTGTAAATATGGAATCTAACATCTCTTTGGTTTTGGGTTCATCTACGATTTCTGTGAGTATCTTTCCTTTGGTGACAGGGGTATTGAGTTCGTGAAAAAGATTACGTATAAAGAGATCTCTTGAATTTTTAAGTTTTTCTACTTTGTCCACAGCATAATAAAAAGCATTGGAAGCCAATGAAACCTCATCTTTTTTAGAAAGGTACGTATAGTCTTGTAAAGTACCTTCTCCATAACTCACGATGTCTTTTTCAAGCTTTTTCAGTGGAACAAGACTTCTTCGTAAAAGTATATACATCATGATAAGCAAAGCCAAAATGCCCATCAATACAAGTAGGGGTGTCAAGAAACGTCCCATAAACGTCTGCTTATCTTCCAGCAATAGATTAACGTTTCCAAGTTTAATATGCAGATACCTGTGCCCTTTGTAAGATAGGAACTCTCTATGTGCCTTTAGGTGTCTAGGACCCATACCATAATTTCTTTTATGCGCATTTTGCAGTATCTCTCTCTTTTGGGAATTTTTAACCATTTTGAGACGAAACTCCTCTAAAAGGCTCTTAGATATTTCACCTGTGGTACGCATCTCTTTGATGAGTAGCCTTGATTTAAAAAAAAGTTCATTCTGGTCTTTTTTTGCCATATGCATAGTCATTGAAAAAGCTGCTATGATCGTAGCTAAAAGGGCGATGATAAAAAGTATATTGAGTTTAAAAAGTATGGAGTGTCTATTCACATTAATCACCTATATATTTGTATCCTACACCACGTATAGACTTGATGTAGATGGGATCTTTAGTGCTATCCCCTATCTTTTGACGTACACGCCCGATAATAACATCAATGCTCCTGTCAGAACTCTCCCAACGTACAGCATTGATAGAGTTGACAATGAACTCTCGGCTTACCACCTGATGTTTTTTTCCAGTAAAAGTGTAAATATCTCATACTCTGCAAGTGTCAGTTCAAGTGCTTTGTTATTTTGTAAAACTTGCATCTTTACTTTATCTATACTAAATATTTCTTCTGTGGCTTGTGTGGAGAACTGTGTATACCTTTTAATAATCGCTTGCATACGTGCCACAAGTTCACGCGGTTCATAAGGCTTTGCGATGTAATCATCTGCACCTGCATCAAAAGCAACGACTTTGTCACTTACATCAATACGTGCTGTAGATATAATAACAGGTAGTGCTGGATACTCTTTTTTAATGATGCGACAAAGTTCCAGTCCATCCATTTCAGGAAGTCCAAGATCAAGTAAAACCAAATCATACTTTTCTATGCTTAGTTTTTCGAGTGCGACTGAGGGTAAGGAAACAGAGAACATTTTTAACCCATAGCGAGGGAGGTACGCCTCTAACAGTGTGTGATCTCAAGATCATCTTCTACCATCAATATACGTGACATCCCTACCTTTCATGATTTTCTGTTTTAGAGATTTTAACTTTTACAGTTCTTACCCTTAGTGTTCTTTTATTTTTTTGATAATTCTATCCATTTTATTCTTTGTTCTGGTGTTAAAATATTGAACATTTTTTCCATCCTTTCAGCTCTTTTTTCTAACATGGCAGATTTTCTAGACTCCATCATTTGGCGCCTAGCTTCAAATTTCTCATTCATCTGTTTTTTGAAAGCCTCTTTATCAAAGCTATTGGCAGTCATAAATGTACTCAAGTCTGGCTTCATACCTGCCATCATGGATTTTCTATTTTCTTTCATTTCCTTCATTTTAGCCTGCATTTGACCTTTACGCTCTTTCTTCAATACTTTCATTTGATCTTTCTGTTCAGGTGTAAGATCAAGTTGTTTCATGATTTTAGACATTCCATCCCTATGCTCACCAAATGGACCACCTTTATGTCCAGGTCCTCCAAATGCTAAAAGTGTAGCTGTTCCTAATCCTAAAGTTACGAGTATTGCGATTGTTGTCTTTTTAAGATTCGGCATTTAGTGCCTCACTGTACTGAATTTTAATTC
>CAYXTZ010000158.1:0-3013 GCA_964468535.1 uncultured Sulfurovum sp. | reverse complement strand
AGTTTTGCCAAACCAATAGTATGCTCTATGTGTGAATGCACCCCTCCATCACTCAACAGCCCTATAAGATGTACTCTCTCACTTTTTTTAAGCGTCACATTCAATGCTTCATTATCTTCTATGCTAGCATCTTCTAGTGCCAAAGAAATTTTGACCAAGTCTTGGTACAAAATACGCCCTGCACCTATGGTCATATGCCCTACTTCTGAGTTGCCCATCTGCCCTTTTGGAAGACCAACGCTCAAACCATGCGTAGAGATGAGTGCTTTAGCTTCTGTCTCAAAAAGTTTGTCATACATTGGTTTTATGGCATCTTTAAAGGCATTGCATTTACTGTCTGGTTTACAACCTATACCATCGGTGATGATTAAAATAGTTTTTTTATTCATTCATTTTCTTTTTTGTACATATTTAATTGAAATAATAGTAGAATAAACTTTCTAAATCTTTAATGAAAGAAACCTATGCTATATGAACTCTCATCTCTTTTAAATATTAACCTTTTTGGATACATTTCAGTACGTGCAGGTCTTGGATTTTTTCTGGCTTTCGTTATCACCCTATTTAGCATGCCCAAATACCTCGCTTGGGCACACTCTAAAAATGCAAATCAGCCCATAAGCAAGTATGTGCCTGCACATGAAGGAAAGCGTCATACCCCTACGATGGGTGGTGCTATTTTTCTTATCGCAACACTTATTGCTGCTCTTATTGCTGTAGATTTGACCAATCCGTACATCATCGCTGGTATCATAACTTTACTAGGGTTTGGTCTAGTAGGTCTTAAAGATGATTTAGGAAAAGTACTTTCAGGAGATAACCTAGAAGGACTTACTCCTAAAGGTAAGATGTTTTTACAAGCACTTGTAGCTTCTTTAGCTACAGTATTGCTACTTTTTTCTGGCTTTCCTACAGATTTTTATGTACCTTTTCTCAAAACACCCCTTTTTGATTTGAGTTATTTTGCTATTCCTTTTTGGATACTTGTTTTCTTGGCTACCACCAATGCTGTAAACCTTACAGATGGACTAGATGGACTTGCAACCGTTCCCTCTGTCATCGCACTTTCTACTTTAGGGGTTATTGTCTACGTTACAGGGCATGCTATTTTCTCTTCCTATCTCCTTGTACCTAACATAAAAGATGTAGGCGAAGTCATAGTGCTTGCAGCGGCACTCTCAGGTGGGCTTCTTGGTTTTCTTTGGTACAACGCTTATCCTGCTGAAGTATTTATGGGAGATACGGGAAGTCTTGCGATTGGTGGGTTCATAGCCTATCTTGCTATATTGGGCAAGAGTGAAATCTTACTTGTACTCATAGGCATTATTTTTGTCATAGAGACAGTTTCTGTCATATTGCAAGTAGGTTTTTTTAAACTTCGTCAAAAACGCATCTTTAAAATGGCACCCATTCATCACCATTTTGAGCTAAAAGGTTGGGCAGAAAACAAAATCATTGTACGTTTTTGGATGATAGCTTTTATCGCCAATATTTTGGCTCTCATCTCGTTTAAGTTCAGATAATATGTCTACAAAAAAACCAACACTATTTGGCTATGGTTTAACGACCAAAGCCATTGCCAAAAAGTTAGGTGGTACTTGTACTTTTTTTGATGACAACTGTAAAAAGACCTATATAGATGAAAACAATAATATCATCAAACCATCAAAACTTTTTAACCCTAAGGAAAGTAACTTAGAAGTCACAACACCTAGCTTGCCTCCAAAACACCCACTCATACAAAAAGCAGAAAACCTTATGAGTGAGTACGACTATTTTGCAAATGAGATGCCTTTTAGCATTTGGATATCAGGTACTAACGGAAAAACAACAACCACACAAATGCTCACCCATATTCTTCAGAGTCGTGGTGCAGTGAGTGGTGGCAACATAGGAAAACCACTTGCGGACCTAGATACAAATGCTAACATTTGGGTGTTAGAAAGTTCTTCTTTTGCGTTACATCATACACATATAGCCTCACCCGATATCTACCTACTTCTTCCTATCACCCCAGACCACCTAGACTGGCATGGTACATTTGAAGCGTATGCTACGGATAAACTTCGACCTCTTATGCAGATGAAAGAGGGAGAATTAGCACTTATTCCCAAGGGACTAAAAGTCCCTCAAACCCATGCTTATGTAGTAGAATATGACAGTGATGATTTTCTATGTGATTATTTTAAATTAGATGCCTCAAAACTTAACTATAAAGGTGCTTTTTTACAAGATGCCCTACTTTCTATGGCTATCTCTAAAGTACTCTTCGATGAAACAGACTATGAGCTACTAAACAACTTTAAACGTGATGCCCACAGACAAGAAGAACTCTTTGATGCCCAAGGTAGGCTATGGGTCAATGACTCAAAAGCCACCAATGTAGATGCATCCATTCAAGCCATAAAAGCGTATAACGATAAACATATTCATCTCATTTTGGGTGGTGACGACAAAGGTATGGACTTAGAACCTATTTTTAAATGTATTCAAACTATGGACCTTAGCCTATACACTATAGGGGTAGATAGTACTAAGCTCATTGACCTTGCAAAGACCTACAACATAACATGCACTCCCTGCCAAACACTAGACATTGCAATCAACGCTATTAATACATCCCTAAAACAAGGAGAAATGGCACTTCTATCGCCTGCATCTGCAAGCTTTGACCAATTCAATTCTTATAAACATAGGGGTGATACTTTTATAGAATTAGTGAAAAATTTGAAAAAATAAATATTTTTACTATTGTCTATCAGATTTTTAAGTTTATGCCGTTATAATTCTACCCACTCAAACAGGCAGCTAGTCTCTTTTTGTTATCTCATTATGCCGTGGCTCGGTAGCTCAGGGGTAGAGCAAAGGATTGAAAATCCTTGTGTCGACAGTTCGATTCTGTCTCGAGCCACCATCCACTTTATCTTCCTAATAAAACATATTTAACAATAAATATAATAATCTTATATGCAGTAGATGATAGTAACAAAGATGATGATAGCATGCTGCTTAC
>CAYXTZ010000157.1:0-3061 GCA_964468535.1 uncultured Sulfurovum sp. | reverse complement strand
CACAGTACACCCCTGATTCTCTAAGTTTTCTTGCGATGAGTTGTGTGTATTGTGAGCCAAAATCGAGGACTAGAATGGGTACTTGTTTCATAGGTTATGCCTTGTGGGAGATTAAAAGAGATTATACACTATTGCACATCAAATTTGACCTAAGCTATACATATTGCTATTATTTACATATATACGTAAAGGAACTAAAGTATATTTACATATCAATATGTTATATTTTAATTTAAAATATCTAGTAACATTTCTTGTCATTAAAAAGGTAACATATGCAAACTAAGCTCAGTGCTGAAGATTTTTTTACACAAATAAATCCTCATGTCGTGGAAAAATTTGGTAGTATAATATTTAAGTTAAACAATATATCTGTAACTATAAATACAAAAGACAGTATCGGTCATATGCTTCAAGATTGGATTGAAGCATGGGCAATTGAAAACAATATTTATATTCGACCAAACCCAAATACACAGGCATTTCCTGATTTTTACTTAAGTGATTCTAGTGAAGATAATTTACTAGAAATTAAATCATTTGATTATAAAGCTAGTCCAAATTTTGATATAGCAAATTTTGATACATACGTAAGATCATTACTGGTAAATCCTAAAAAATTGGATGCATATTATCTAATCTTTGGGTATTCTTTGGAAGATGGAAAAATTAAGATAGAAAGACTTTGGTTAAAACGTATATGGGAACTTTCTACAGATTCATCATCATGGGATTTAAAGCTACAAGTTAAACAAGGTACAATTTACAATATTAGACCTGTAAATTTTGTCTCAACACGAGCAAATATTGCCCAACCCTTTAATACAAAACTAGACTTTTTAAAAGCTATTCAAAATGTTTTGAACTCCTATGTAAAGACAAAAGGAGTCCAAAGAAATTGGCTCATAAACTTTAAAGAAAAATATCAAGAAGCTACAGGAGTTTTCTTGGTATAAACAAGAGCTAAAAGTGATGCTACCTCTTTTATCACAGGTACAGCAACAGTATTACCCAATAAATCAAATGCTTTTCTTTGCTTAGAAATGTTACCTTCAAAAATATCTAAAGAGTAATCTTCTGGATAACCAAAAAGTCTCAATCCTTCTCGTAAAGAAACTTTTCTAATCCCTCCATTGTCTATAACGCCTAATTTTTCAACATCTGCTGCTACAAGCGTAGGAGTTAACCCTTTCGGGTCTAATATTTTAGAAAACTCAAAACTCAATTTTCCAGTAACTATATTATACCCTTTTGCCTTATCTATAGCATATTCTCTTCGTGTTATGATACTTCCATGAATATTTTTTTGCATTTTTTCTTTGGGGTGTTCAAAACGTAAGTAACCTTTTTCTACCAAATCATCTAATAATATCTCTAAGTTTTCAATATTAAAAAAGGTCTTTATTTGTTTCAAAGTTAAAGGCATACCATCCATCCATATTATACCAATTTCTTCAGCCCAATGTTTTTTTCTTCTTTCTTTAAATAATTGTCTTAAAAATTGTTTTTGAGTTTCATTAACCTCCCCCTTTAAACCAAAATCCCAACTGTGTATATTATTTGTACCACCTCGTTTATCTTTAATGGCTTTCCCATAAAGGTCTTCAACGGGTAAATGAGAAAGAAGTTTTTTTGTAAAAATAGAGTCAATCACATCTAAACCTTGTTCTTGAATATCTTGAAAAAACTTAGATGTACATTTTTGCATTTTATTTAAATTAATTTTTTTGTCCAAAAAGCCAACGATGTAAATTCTCTTTCGTGATTGGGGTAAAGCATAATCTTTTGAATCAGCAACTTTCCAATCTACTTCATAGCCTAAGTCATCTAATGCTTTTAAAATAACCTCTAATGTTTTACCTTTGTCATGAGTAACTAATCCTTCAACATTTTCTAAAATAAAACCTTGAGGTTTTTTTGCTTTAAGTATTCGTTCAATTTCAAAAAAAAGCGTTCCTCTAGTATCGCAAAATCCATCTCTATTTCCCGCTGAACTAAAAGCTTGACAAGGAAACCCTCCAAGTAAAAAATCAAAATCTGGAATATCTACAATTTTAACCTTAGAAATATCACCATAAAAAAGTTGATGAGTGAAATTGTAATTCAGAGCGTCAATTGCACTTGTTTTAATTTCTGATGTCATTACACATTCTGTTTGAATACCATATTCATTAAATGCTTGTTCAAACCCTAAACGCATTCCACCCATTCCTGCAAATACATCTATAATTTTACATGTGGGGGTTGATTTACTTTTGTCTAAATGATTAAATTGTATGGTCATATCTAATTGCCTAAAACTTGGATTTAGTGTTGCCATAATTATACCTTTTTATTGTAGATAATATAATTATAGATGATTTTTTTGATTTTATATGAAAACATGGCATATTGACATACTTTTACCTTTTTAGAATAATGAAGCTACTTTTACATAAAAATTACAACCTTTTTTAAATGTATTTTATATTGTAGACAAGCAAAAAGAAAATGTCAAAGTCGATTAATCAAACGAATGACATTTAAAAAACATCAAACCTACGACAATGCCCCATTATCCTCTCTATCCTCGTCCTATCCACTTCCAACTCCCTAGCCATTTTCTCAAAGTTTTCATAAAATATCGTCTGTATGTGGTCTATGATGAGCTTTGCATCTGAGATTTTAACCCCTGCTTTAGTGGCTACAACCAATAAATTATCTAGCATAAAATCATCCTGCCTAGCATTTACTTTCATCTGATGCTTAGCTGTGTAACCTGTGCCGTGACTATAGGTTAGGTCATAAAGAGGAGAGACATCCCATTCACCACTTTCATCCATGAGAAAAGAGAAGTTTTTAGACTTAATAGTAAATATGAGTGCTTACTATCTAAGTCGTATATAGTATTTTATGATTAAATAAATGTATTTACTTATCAAATATGATAAGTTATATACAGTACATCACATTCACAAGTAACCTTGTAGATTATCTAAGCATATTATACTAATTAATTAACTATCATAATGTTATGATATAAGGAAAATTAAACATGAAAAAAATATTTATTATTACTATA
>CAYXTZ010000156.1:0-3092 GCA_964468535.1 uncultured Sulfurovum sp. | reverse complement strand
CTAAGGGAATATTGAGTTTTTAAATTATGCTATATCTTTATAATGCACAAGCAGGTAAATCACCACTTACTTTAGAGGGTGATGAGCATCGTTACATCTTCAAAGTGCGTAGACATAAAGTAGATGATATTTTACATCTTCGCAACCTTGAAGATGGACTACTTTACTACTACAAAATCACAGACATAGATAAAAGTTCAGTGATGCTAGAACTCCAAGAGAGCATCACGCTTGATATCCAAGCAAAACAAAAACTACACATAGCTTGGTGCATCATCGACCCTAAAAGTGTTGAAAAAGTACTACCCTCTCTTAATGAAATGGGCGTAGATAAAATAACTTTTTTCTACTGCAAACGTTCACAAAAAAACTTTAAAATTGACTTTAAACGTTTAGAAAAGATACTGTTAAACTCTTCTCAGCAGTCGGGAAGATCTGCGATGATGAAGCTTGATATGACTGAGAGCTTAGAAGGCTTTTTAAAAGAAAATCCAAAAGCTAAGATGTTGAACTTTTCTGAAAATAATTTTATTACCAATATGGAGATAGATACCATAGTTATTGGTTGTGAAGGTGGATTCACACAAGAAGAAGTGGCACTTTTTGACATAAAAGATATTGTTGGATTTGACACTCCTTTGGTATTGAAATCAGAGAGTGCTGTGTGTACTGTGGCTTCAAAAATACTGCTCTAATTTTTGTTTAAAGTTATTAGATAAAAGTGGACAGTAAAAGAGGACAAGCTACTTCCATATCTACACCAAAACTTAATATGACTTTGCTACAATAAGTAACATAAAAAACCATCAAATGACAGACTTCCTAGGGAGAAGAATTATGAAAATACAAAACAGACTACTAAAGCTAATACTCACAAGTATACTTATACTCATGTTGAGTGCATGTGACTCTAAAACAAATCAAGAAGAAGCAGGCACTAACACTATACAAAACCTTACAGAAGATACTTCTGCAGATGCTGCTGTGGTGACAGATAGAGCTATAGCATCTGCCAATGGTGGAACAAATGCTTCAAATGGTGGCACTAGCTCTGGTACAGGAAATACTACAGATAGTAGTAATGACAGTAGTACAGGAAGTAGTGACGACAATACCACAACAGGTACTAACGATGACAACTCAACTTCAGGCAGTGATGACAATACAACTAGCACACCTCCAATACTCACACTGAACGGCGAAATAGAACTCACACTAGAACTGGGTACAGCATACACAGAACTAGGAGCTACTGCCACAGATGAGAGAGATGGAGATGTGAATGTGACTATAGTGGGCGAGGTAGATAGTTCAACTATAGGGATATATACGATTACTTACACTGCTAGAGATAAAGCAGGGAATGAAGCTAGCATTGCAAGAACTGTGAATGTGGTCTTAGCACCTGATGTTACAGCTCCTGTCATCACATTAAACGGAGATGCAAACATCACACTGACAGAGGGTGATGTGTATGAAGAGTTAGGAGCAAGTGCCACAGATAATGTAGATGGGTCTGTCTCTGTAAGTATAAGTGGTAATGTAGATACCTCTACTGTTGGAATATATACTATGACGTACAGTGCCAAAGATAAAGCAGGCAATGAAGCCAGTATGATTAGAACTGTAAATGTAAAAGCAAAAACAAATAATATCAAAACCCTAACCCTTACTGCTTCTCAAACAAACATAGTACGTGTTAAGTTTGCTGGCGAATATCGGGTTGCTGTTGTAGAAGCAAAAGTAATGGCTACTTATGAAGATGGAAATATCCAAGAGGTGACAGATAGAGTGACATGGCAAGGTATGAGTGCTAAAATGCGCCTTACGGATGGTAAAATAATCTTTTATGATGAAAATAATATAACCCTCCATGCTACGTATCAAGGCATACAAAGTAACCCTCTATCCATTGCAGTACAAAATGCAGAAAACACAGCTTCTTATCTCCATGCTACTATCTATAATCAAATGTCGAGAATGTTTCCTCAAAGAGGAGCAGGTATAGAGGTGAGGTTACTTAAAGAGCCTAAAGCAGGCGTAAAACTTACAGTAAGATTGAAAAGTAGTGATAACGTAGGCTTTGAAGATAGTAATACTCTTACAAAAACTTTACACTTTAAAACAGGAGAAGGCTGGGATAGACCACAAGCAGTGACTATCATAGATAAAGATGTCAATAATACCCAAGCCTATACACTCTATACGGATGTCTTTGAAAGTAATGATAATACCTATGATGGCATAGACCCTAAAGATATTGTGCTAACTCCTCATACTTCCATAGAATTCATAGAACCACCCCTTAGAAAACGTAAAGGAGCCATAAGAGGTGTACGCGTGCAGATGCTCCTCTATGCTAAGTCAGGCGATGTGAAAAATGAAGCGTTTAAACTTATAGACCCTCCTAAAGGGATGAGTTTAGAGCTTCCTCATATGCACGTGATTAATGAGTTTAATGACATGAGTAGAAGTGCAACAAGCATCGTATGGGATGTACCTATGGATGCTATTGAAGGTAAAAGTTATGATATTACAGTAGAGGCAAGTGACTCAAAAGGCAAAAAAGGACGCATTACCTTCCCCATAAAAGTACCCAAAACAAAACCCATACAAACAACACTCATAAACAACGAACTCACAGTCACAGACAAAAGTTCAAACCTCTATGGTATGAAGATGAAAGGGCATAGTGGAGAAGATATCTCTGAGCTTAGGCTTAGGTCTGTGGAGTATGGGGATGTTTGGAAGAAGAGAGTGAAAAAGAAATCTCCTGAGGATGTGGTGGAGAGGACTGTGTTTGTGATGGACAATATGCCTGAGGCTTTGGATGTGAAGATGCCTGAGTGGATGGATAGTTTTGAAAAAAGAAAATTATTTGGAACAACCTTCTTGCAATATAGTGAAGGAGGAATTCTATTAGGTGACTTTTGGGATAGAGCATATAGGGCAGGGTACAACTATGAAGAAACAAAAGGTTTGGTAGTCCCATCTAGGCATAGTAGATTAAATTCTTCTAAAGTTTTTATTTTGATTATAAAGAAATCTCAAAATAGGAATCAGTAAATGAAAAATTTATTTAAACATTTATC
>CAYXTZ010000155.1:0-3114 GCA_964468535.1 uncultured Sulfurovum sp. | reverse complement strand
ATATTTTTCATGCATAAATGAAATTACTCTTCTTCCTCATCTTTTGAAGTATATTTACCTATGGTCTTAGTCACTACTAGCGCTACCACAAAAGCAAGAAGTATCATGCCTGCAGTATAGAGTGCATTACCTATTATTAGAGGTCCCCTATATTCATGCTAATACCTTTAATGCTTTATTCTCTAGTCTATAAGCTTTGTCACAACGTAATGCCATGCTTTCGTCATGTGTCACGAGTAGTAACCCTGCTCCAGTGCTTTTACAGTAGTCTAGCAGTACATCCGTCACCAGTGTAGCCGTTTCCTTGTCTAGGTTTCCTGTAGGTTCGTCAGCAAATATGATACGTGGTTTTTTACTCAGTACTCTAGCTATAGAAATACGTTGCTGTTGTCCACCAGAGAGTTCGCCAACTTTCTTTTGCATGAGTTCAGATATCTCTAGTTTATCCAAAATACTCTCTTCTAATGTCTCACCACTCAGCATAGATGCTACCTCTATGTTAGCCATAGCAGACATCCCTTTAAACAAATAATGAAACTGAAATATGATCCCCACATCATAACGACGAAGAGCTTCTATTTGACTCTCATTTTGACTATATAAGTCTTCATCAAATAACTTTACCTCACCCTCATTTGGCTTTAAAAAAGTGGAAAAAATATGCAATAAAGTAGACTTACCAGAACCACTACGCCCTACGATAGCTGCACTCTGCGATGGTGCTAAAGTAAAATCAATATCTGTAAAAAGTGTATAGTCAAAACTATGGGAAATACGCGAAGCTTCTAAAAGCATTTGAGACATGGTAAACCTTAAAATAAATTAGGGTTATTTTATCATAAAAAAGTAAATTGGGGAGGATTCAATAATAAAACGTAGTAAAGTAAAATAGTCTTCTAGTTTGTTGCAAATGTGAGGGTTGTTTCGAAGGAGTTTACGTCAAGTAAATGACTGAGAAAACTCCCTCAAAGGTGTGACAAAATAGAAGAACTATTTGTTCATTTGTGCGGCTACTTCTGCAGCAAAATCTTCTTCTTTTACTTCTATACCCTCACCCACTTCAAGTCTAACAAAACGTGTAATCTCAGCTGTACCACCAGCTGCTTTAGCTTTTTCTACTATGTATTCAGCAACAGTCTTAGAGTCATCCATTACAAATTTCTGATCAAGAAGACACTGCTCTTGATCAAGTGTAGTGTTGTCAGAAATAAATCTAGCAATTTTACCTGGAAGGATTTTGTCCCAAATTTTTTCTGGCTTACCTTCTTTGGCAAGTTCCTCTTTGAGAGTTACTTCTATTTGTGCCATTACATCATCGCTCAATTGGCTCATCGAAATGTACTGTGGCACATTTTTCAAAGTCTTTTTAAGTCTTGCAAGCTCTTCATTCTCTTTCTCGATAGAAACGATACGCCCTTTAGTCTCTTCTGCTACATAAGAAGCATCAAAGTCTTTATAGGAAAGTGTAGATGGGCTCATAGCAGCTGCATGCATTGCTATCTCTTTAAGCACTGAAGTCATTGCCTCTGCCGTAGCTGTTGAATCACATTTTGCTTCGATAATCACAGCATTTTGCTTGTTAGAGTGAACATAAGCATTAACAGCTGTCTTTTCATCTGCGTCTATAAGTGCAGAACGTCTAACTACAAGCTTTTCACCTATGATTGCAACTTGCTGAGAGAGGTACTCAGAAAATGGTTCGCCAGCTATAGTAGATACATTGATTGCTTCTGCATCAGCTATAGCATTATCAAAAGTATGATTCACGACTGTTGTCATCACATTGATAAACTTGTCATTTTGTGCCACAAAGTCAGTTTGAGAGTTTATCTCAACAATGACTGCCTTTTTACCTTCAACTTTTATACCAATAGCACCTTCAGCAGCTACTTTTCCAGCTTTCTTTGCAGCAGCTCCCATTCCCTGGTCTCTTAACCATGCAACAGCTTTGTCCATATCTCCATCTGCAGAAACAAGGGCTTTTTTACAATCCATCATCCCCGCATCAGTCATTTCTCTTAGTTTTTTAATATCTTTAGGTCCGAAGTTTGCCATCTTATGCTCCTGCTAATTCTTTTGCAGATGCAACAGCATCTTTAAAGTCACCTTTAAAAGAATACTTGTCTTCCATAACTTGGATTTGTTCAGCTGTCATATTTGCTACATCGTTAAATGTGTAGAAACCTTCATCATTGAGTTTCCCTTGGTATACTTTACCAACGCCAACAATTTTAGTGAGGTTATCACCTTTTTTATCTGATGAAGTTTCTTTGTCTGCCTTAGGTGCAACTTTTTCGTCAGCTTTTGGAGCTGCTTCTTGTCCTCGTTCCTGCGGGATTCCATCTTCTACAAGTTTAGCTACTTCTTCATCTGTTGCTACTGCCACTTCTTCTTTAACTTCTGCAGTCATTTCAGCAAGCAATTCATCATTCACAGATACTTCTTCTACATCTGTACCGTTAGCTTCTGCATACGCTGCTTTACCTTCGATAATTGCTTCAGCCATTTCTTTACAAAAAAGATTGATTGAACGAATAGCATCATCATTTCCTGGGATTGGGTAGTCAATCACATCTGGGTCACAGTTAGTGTCGAGTGGAGCGATGACTTTCATGCCCATACGTTTTGCTTCTTTAACTGCGATGTGTTCTTTCACTGCATCTATAACAAACATCATGTCTGGAAGTTTTTTCATATGTCTGAAACCTTCAAGATAAGAAGTAAGCTTTGTTTTCTTTCTTAAAAGCATAAGTGCTTCTTTTTTAGTAAGCATATCAAGCTGACCATTTTCTTCCATCTGCTCGATAATTTCGAGTTTTCTGATAGATTTTTTCATTGTTGGGTAGTTTGTTAACATTCCACCTAACCATCTTGTAGCAACGTAAGGCATACCACATCTTTCAGCATGCTCTTTCACTGCTGATCTTGCTTGTTTTTTAGTACCTACAAAAAGTACAGTTTGCCCTTCAGCAGCAGCATCTCTTACTACGTTATAAGTATATTTGAAATATCTAAGTGTTTTTTGAAGGTCAATAATATAGATGTTTTTTCTAGCACCAAAAATAAATTTCTTCATTTTTGGATTCCATCTTCTTGTTTGGTGTCCGAAGTGTA
>CAYXTZ010000154.1:0-3133 GCA_964468535.1 uncultured Sulfurovum sp. | reverse complement strand
GCTTGTGAGCCTAAACGCATGGGTGGACCCCAAAAACCTATGCCAGAATTGACATAGATTTGGCTTCCACTTGGAAGTGTGTGCAACCCTTTGACATAGGGTTGCTGTAGTCTTACTAGGTATTCAAAAGGCCATATCTGTCCTCCGTGTGTGTGTCCTGAGAGTATGAGTTCAGGTCTGTATGCTCCTAATTCTTCTATAAACTTCGGCTGATGGGCTAAGAGTATGGTTTTGTATTGTTCATTGATGCCCTTAAATGCCTTATGAATGTCAGGGACAAGTATGTTGGTTCTGTAGCCTATGCGGTCGGTAACACCTATAATATTTACTTTAAGTGCATCGATTTGTACATGTTCATTTAGCAGCATTGTAATATTTGTATCTTTAAAAAAATCTATAATTTTAAAAGGCTCATGAAAATACTCATGATTACCTAAAATATAATAGATTCCATATTTGGCCTGAATGTTTGTTAGTTCAAGTATCGTTTCACGTACAGTATCAAGTTTGGTGTCTATAATATCTCCTGTAATGCATACAATATCTGGTTTTAGATTATTCATCTTCAGGACAGAAGTTTTGACAAATTCATGGTCAATGAGACCACCTATATGTAAATCACTAATCTGAACAATGGTAAAATCAAAAACATCTAATTTTACAACATTAACAACAGGCTCTTTCATGCCCTCATAAGTTGCTGCTGCGACATATGAAGTTGAGAGAGCTAGCATCGCACCATCTCCAGTTTTTTTAAAGAAGGCTCTTTTTGATGGGTCAACATGTTTAAGTGTTTTATAAAAGACATTAAGGACTTCATGGAGTATGAGATAAAGAAATATCACCAGTGTAATCCCCAGGGAAAGAGAAAAAAAATAATACAAAGTACTAGGAATAAGGTTTGTGTATCGACCTAAAACATAAAGAATATTAAAAATAAAATTAAGACCTAGAAGTAGGGTGAAGATATACTTCATCCCGTCAGATACTAAGAGTTTTTTAATGACTCTTGAGTAAAAAAGGTAGTGCAGTGAAAAGAAGAGCAAAAGAAACATAGTAAAGAAAACATAAACTCGCATAGTTACACCTTGTAAAATATCTAAAAGTATATCAGTCTATCTCTAATACAGAGTAAACAGGTGCTTCAATGTCTTTACGTCCATTAAGAAAACATAGCTCCATCACAAAACAGACTTCAACACACTCCGCACCCACTTTGTTTATGAGACTGGCTGCCGCAGTCGCTGTGCCGCCTGTGGCTATGAGGTCATCTACGAGAAGTACTTTTGCACTTTTTGCATCATCGCCCTTAGAAGAAAAAGCATCTATATGTATTTCTACTTCATCAAAACCATACTCTAGGCTGTATTTTTCTGATACTGTTGTGTAGGGAAGTTTCCCTTTTTTTCTCACAGTAACAAAGCCAACACCAAGCCTATCTGCCAAGATACTCCCAAAGATAAACCCTCTAGCATCAATGCCTGCAACATAGTCCAAATCATAAGTCTTGTATCGGTTTTCTAGGTGTGTCATAAGGGTGTTAAGTGCCTCTGGATTTGAAAGTAAAGTAGAGATGTCTTTAAATATGATACCAGGTTTGGGAAAATCTGGGATATCTCTAATACTATTTAATATTATTTCTTTATCTTTTGAACTTAGTGTCATGGGACTTCCTGTATATTATTTTTTTACTGATTGTACTATTAAAGTTTATTTACTTCTCTTTCAAAGAAAATTTTCCAATCTCCTCTAAAAAAGTAGTGGCATACGACCCTTTGGGCAGGTAAAATTCTACAGTTAATTTTTTACTGTCAGGATTATAGATAGTATTTACATCTTTTGGCCATATCCATGCGAAACGTCTATCACCTTTTAGGGTATGTAGCTCTGTATCATCAAACTCTTCTTCTAAGTAGTAGGCATCTGACTTAGCGCGTTCTACATTTGCTCCACAGAGTAGTCCTGTTGGGCTTATTTTTTGTTGTGAAAAGGCAAGGGAAGATTGATGCATGTCGTTTACGTAGTTTATCTTTCCATAAGGGTAGGGTGTCATTGCATCCCCTATAAAGAGTTTAAAGAACTGTGGCTGCTTTGCAAGTACTTTGACTAGTTCTTCTGGGTAGTTTAGTTTTTTAGCTGCTTGGGGGATATTGTGAGAGGCTATGATAGTAGATAGTTTGACTCTTTGTCCTAGCCATTTATTGTAAAGGTAGCTTTGATAGGCAGAGACTAGAAGCTTTTCTTTACTACCTTTAAGGCGTTTGCCTGAGTGGGCTATTTCTTTTCCTTGCAAGTAAGAACGGCTGTCTTCACCGAAACGTTGGTAGCCATAGTAATTTGGTATACCCTCTTTTTGCATTTTTGTCGCTGTGGTATTGAAAAACTTTGCATCCTTTTGGCTAACGTCATGTAAGACTATAGAAAAACTATTTCCTTTTAAATGACCTATTTTAATGGGGGCTTTGCTGTAAGTACGTTCAATTATCTTTACTTTTTCAGTTGTGAGATTTTTGTTGAGTTCTTTTTCTGCTTGTTTGGGGATGGATATGTACTGTATGGTGCTGGCATTTTTGTCTTTTAGTCCTGCATAGCCTATGTCGCGTTCTTGAAGTCCTGTTGCTTTTGCTAAAACGCTGATAAGCTTCCAGGTACTCATGTCTGTTTTTTTGATTTTAAGTATGAGATTATTTCCTGTACCTGTGAAACTGTAAAGAGGTATTTCTTCTACAAAAAAGCGTTCAACAGTTTGTTTAAAGTCAAATGAGAGTGCGGTGTGAGTATATGCGTAAGTTTTTATGTGATTCATAAAAAGAATTATAGCAGAGTTTGTATAGGCAAAAGCCTACACGATATAAAACTATTTGATTAAGAAAGAAATTTTTGCATTGATGCGGTATTTCACTATTTTATCACCATCTACTTTTGCAGACATATTGGTAATATTGATGCCTTTTATGCCATCAACACTTTTACTTGCTGCGGCTACTGCACTTGCTGCAGCATCTTCCCATGATTTTTCTGATTGAGCTAGAACCTCTATAACTTTTACTACTTTTGACATATGAATATCCTTTTAAAATGTTGTTTTGATTTTAATGATAGTTTAAAATAATAAATGAAGGATTAACCACAC
>CAYXTZ010000153.1:0-3174 GCA_964468535.1 uncultured Sulfurovum sp. | reverse complement strand
GGTACCAAAGTCCAAAATGTTCAGAGTCTATGACGGTAATGAGTGACATGTCTATGAACTCACCTGCAACAACTAATGACTCTTTGTTTGCAAGTGCTACACGTTTACCTAAGCTTGTGGCTTTGAGTGTGGGGGCTAGACCTGTGTAGCCTACAAGGGCATTGACTACCATGGGGCTAGTAGATTCTTCTATGAGTGTGAGTATGGCTTCATTTCCACAGCGTACATTTGTGTGATTTACCTTGTGTTTGTCAGCAACGTTGGCTATGACTACTATTTTAGGGTTATATTCTTGT
The DNA here is from genome assembly GCA_964468535.1 of uncultured Sulfurovum sp. Lineage (GTDB taxonomy): Bacteria > Campylobacterota > Campylobacteria > Campylobacterales > Sulfurovaceae > Sulfurovum. The sequence goes on along the minus strand of CAYXTZ010000153.1, from coordinate 2,878 downwards.
ATTTGTTGATTGAGTAGCTTTATGTTGGAGCCTGCTACTAATGCTTCTATGCTAATGTTGTAGCGTTTAGCGATGATAAGGGTATTGACTCCTATAGAACCAGTGGAGCCGAGTAGAACTATGCTATGCATGGATTACAAAAAAGCACGTAAAGAAATAACCATAATAGGAGCTGCAAATAAATATCCATCTATTCTGTCGAGTATGCCACCATGTCCAGGGAGTAAATCACCAGAATCCTTAACACCTGCTTCACGTTTTAAGTACGACTCAAAGAGGTCACCAAAGACAGAGCTTGTGGCTGTTAGAAAACTAACGATAAGTGCTATCCATAGTGGTGCTACAGTTAGACCTATATAGGTACCAAAAGCAGTAGCGATGATGATACCTCCAAATACACCTTCGAGTGTTTTGTTTGGACTGCTGTCTGAAAATTTGGTCTTGCCTATGGCTTTTCCCGTAAAGTACGCACCTGTGTCTGCAAGAGCCACAGTAATGAGTAGCCATAACATAGAACGTACCCCAAAATCTTGGTAGAGGATGAGAAAAAAGAGTATGCCAGAGACAGGATAAAGAAAAGGCAAGAGGAGTCTTTTGTCAAAGTTGTGCAGGTACGCGATAGAAGCTCCAAATATGATAGCAACAAGGAAAAATAGGTCATCAGGATTTGGGTAAACATAGGCAAATGCCCAAAGTAAGGCAGCCCAAAAGTATGCAGAGGTAGAGGAGAGTTTAAAAAGTTTCATAGCCTCATAAAAAGCAAAGATATAGATGATGCCTAAAAAGACCCACATTACAAAAAAGTTATCTATCCATCCTATGAGTCCTACAAGTGCCAGCAATACTACGCCTGTAATGACACGTTGCTGTAAAGAGCTTAAGTTTTTTAACATCATCATTTCCTAGTTTTTAATAGCTTTAGATTATAGCACGCTTTGGGTTAAACCCTTATCTCTACACCTTCCTTGGTCACTTTTATGGTGTCATACTTGTTATACAGAACGCTAGAACCTTCTTGGACTTTGACAAATTTGCGTTTGGTATAGTCTACTTCATAGTCTCCAGGGTTTTTAACTGAGAAGTCTACACAGAGTTTGGCAGCTGCTTGCATGACGGAGTCAGGTAGGTTTTGCTTGTCAGTTCGTATGATGACATGAGAGGAGCGTACACCTCTTATATGCATCCAGAGGTCATTGGCTTTGGCTATCCCTAGTAGTTTTTGATTTTCATTTGAGTTTCGACCTACGAGTACTTTATACCCTTCTATCCAAAAAAGTTCTCCCTCTCGAAGCTTCTCTTTTTTACGTAATGACTTAGCTCGCTTAGGCACAAGGAGTTCAAGCTCATAAGGGGTATTTGCCTGCTCTAAAGCATAGTAAATGTTCTCATAAAAAGCCATTTTAGAGCTTAGGTTTTCTTGTTCTATATGCACATTTTTAGCCTTAGACTTGGCACGTTTAGAGAGGTTGAAGTAGTAGTCAGACATGCGGTTTACCTTAGTGTCTTTAGGCAGTTTTATAGTGATTTCATTGCCCTCAAAATCAAAGGTCTTTAACTTCGTGTCATAAGGCTTTATCTGATACAAATTTGCCAAGATGAGCTTGCCTGTGCTACTGTGTTCCATGGCTTGAAGTGCTAGTTTTTCTTTGTTTGGGAGTTTGTTTAAAAGTTGTTCAAACTTCTTAATTTTTTTTGCTACAGTGGAGAGTTTTTGTTTTTTTATCTCCAGGAGTTTTTTGCCTTCTATATGTGTGAAAGTCTCCTCTAAATAGCTATCAATATTGGCTATGTTTTCTTCTTTTTCTTTACGTTCAAAGGGCGGAATGTCAAGTAGTTCCATCCCTGGACGAACGACCCTAAAAGAACTGTCACTGTCTATGTGCCGTAATGCCTCAATAGTCACTTCGTTGCTATCGAGTAAAATGGCATTGGTATTTCTTCCTGTAAATTCTAACTGTAGGTAGATAGTTTTGTCTTTATAGGAACTTTTTGGAGCAATAGTAAAACGTAAAATACGGTCATCATTTGGTACATCAACGGCTAAAAGTTTAGAGCCTGAGAGAAGTGAGTGTAGTAGGGTGTCAAAGGGTGCATTGTATCCTTGTAAGGGTCGTTGCGTGGGTGCTTTATAGACAATACTATGTCCTCTTGTCATATTGAAAAAATAGCTTTTAGATTTATCAAACATTATTTCAAGAGTATTGTCTTCTATGCGTCTAGCACGAGAGATAAAAGTAAAGTCATTGAAGCGTGTTGCGATGGCTTTTAGTTCATAGAGTTTCATATTATTTTACTATCTGACAAAGTGAGTCTTGAATGATGTTTAGTTCGTCATCATTTAAAACAGACAATTTTTCTTTAACACGTGTTTTAGATAAAGCTCGTATCTCATAGATGCACGCATCACAGTCCTTGTGTAGATTATCTCTTTTTTTGATGAGGCACCTGTAAGGCAAGGCATCTATTTCTACGTGCGTAGAAAGAGGTATGACGATGACGGTATTTAAGATTTCATTGTCATCTTTGTCACTTAAGATGATGGCAGGTCTAAGCTTACCCATCTCTCCTCCTTTGGCAGGAGAAAAATTAATAAGAACGATGTCTCCTCTAACTAATCCCATCATCTACAGCTCCATCACCTATGGGATCGGAAGCACTTACCTTAGCTATTCTATGTAATAATTTTCTTTTTTTATCTTTTTCTAATTCCATTAAAAACTTTTCAAATTTGTCTTTAAAAATGTTAGGTACAAAGTACCCAATAGCTTCTTTTTTTCTTCCATTAACTATATGCACAACTTGGGTAGTTTTGAAAAATGATGCAGACTGTCTCAGGTCTGCTAATGTAGCTTCTATCATACATAATCCTTTTACATAT
>CAYXTZ010000152.1:0-3228 GCA_964468535.1 uncultured Sulfurovum sp. | reverse complement strand
GGGAATTCTTTCATGGCATCCATAGGAGCCATCCATTTGTTGTTCGCATCACCTGGTTTAGGATATATACGCAATATAGAACCCTGATATACCATAAAAGCGACATTGACTCTTTCATCTATCTTGAGGAGTTCTTTGTCATACTTAGATTGCTCTAGTGGCTTTTTACGTCCTGCTTCGACAATGGCATCATAGACTTTATAGCTACTGTCTTTATGATTGAAAAAATCAGAAAATTTAGCAAATTTAGTATCTTCAGGAAGTCCTATATCTAATGCTACCTTCTTGTGTCCTATTTTTATCATGTTTACACTTTGATAAACCTCAGGTTGCATAATCATCCCTAAAAGTACTTGTGTTGCGTCTAAATCAAGTACAGAAGTCCTACCAGTGATTTTAGACACTATCTCATGTGCCATTGTATCCATAGGTTTCATACGCCCTCTATGGTCTTGCACCACAAGTTTTCCAAAATTTCTTGCGTGTTCTAGGTCATATGCTTTTATAATTTTACTAACTTCAGGGCTTGCAGTGGGAGATGCAGCATTTACATTTTGTGGCATACAGGCTAAAAAAGAAAATAACAGCAATGTCGCTGCCGTACCTTGTAATTTTCTAGCATTTTTAAGTAGTTTTCTAAAGCGACCATTGGCAGCCAACAAAGACCATAACATACCTATAGTCATGACAAGATAAGCAATATATGTAGGCCAAGTACCTGGGTCATGATTTACTGAAAGTATTGTACCTTTTTCATCGGGATCATAAGAAGACTGGAAAAAACGATAATTTCTATGATCAAGTACATTATTCATAAAGATTTTATATGGCATGTTTATATTTTGTTCTTTATCTATGAGTACTACATCTGAAGAATATGCAGCAGGTGTATTAGAACCAGGGTAGCGTTCCATAGTAAATTTTTCAAGTTTGATAGAAAAAGGCACATCTATGATTTTTGCACCTACACGCATCTTGATATCAATTCCAGCTAATTTAAACTGCTCTAGTTTGCCTGTTCTACCTTTATATGGTTTAAAGTCAATCACTTTACTTTCATCATCTACGCTTATTTTCAACTTGATGAGCTCAGGCAAGCCTCCTTGTGTCTTATAGTCATTAGAAAACATTTTCAAGACTGATTTTTCATGGATGTCTTTTAAAACAACCGCATTCCCACCAAACTGATAGAGCATTCTTAGCGTGAAGGTATCGTTACCATCTTTTATTTCTCCTGCTTCTTTACTGTCCATATTGAGTGTCTGTAAAAGATATGGAAACTCAAGGTTTAAATTATCTAATTCACCTTTTATCAAGAAGGTAGGCTTGTCTGTATACTCTTTTGTAGGTTCATAAGCAACATAAAAAGACCCAAAATCTTTTCTCTCTCCTTTAGAAAAATAATGTACCTTACCTTGTCCACCAGCTGATATTTTCAGCTCTAATATATCTTTACCTTTTTCATCAGGTACAATTTTTTCTTGTGCAGTAGGAAGATACTCTAGTAGCTCTATATTTACCTCTGTATTTTTCAATGTGAGTGTTTCATTTAAATTATTTTTAGTCATGCTCGAAAGAAATAGTATTTTTTCTAATTCATTTTGTGTCTCACCATCGCTCACTACTACTTGAAGAACTTTTTCTGCTGAGACCATTGTATTACTCGTTTCTCCTTCGCGGATATGCATCACGCCTTCGTAACCAACATAACGCGTAAGGGCCGCACCGATAGCGACAAGAAAAAATGAAAAGTGAAATAAAAACACCGCAGGTTTTGACTTCCACGTTTTATTTTTAAAAATATGATAGACAACAATAGCAGTAAAATATGCTAAAAACACCTCAAACCATCTAGCTTTATAGACCAATGCTTGTGCTGTTTGAGTACCGTAGTCATTCTCTATAAATGTAGCACCTCCCGCGATAATTGCAAATAAAAACAGCATTAACACCGCCATCTTCATGGAAAAAATATACTTCATTCAATATCCTTGGAATATAATAAATCGATTATATCCCACATATACTAACCAAAGTTAAGTATGTACACTTCACTTGTTTCATAAAATTACATAGTGTTACTTTATGAATACAAATTAACACTTGTAATCAAAAATATATATGCTAAGAACCCATTTACTCAAAGTAAAAGTATTTCACTTGTATATCAAGACAAAAATAATGGCTTATCCTCAGGATTATAGTTCTTCCACCAATCTAAACCCTATAAAATAATTTTTGCCAGCACTACCAAGATTAATACGAGATGTACAGGAACATTTATCGGCATCTGTATTGTATGAGCCTCCACGAAGCACCCTGCCCTTGTCACTTGGCACGCTATAAGCAGAACCATCTCTTGGCGTATCACTATAGTCCTCTGTATATCGGTCTAAACACCACTCCCAAACATTGCCATGCATGTCATACAAGCCCCAAGCATTTGGCTTTTTAGTCCCCACATTATGTGTCATACCTTTAGCATTTGGCTTGTACCAGGCATAGTTTTCTAGCTCACGTTCCTCATCTCCAAAACAAAACCTACTCTGCGAACCTGCCCTACAAGCATACTCCCATTCTGCCTCAGTAGGCAGTCTATAGGTTTTACCCTCACGCTCAGACTTCCACTTTCCATACGCCATAGCCTCTGTCCAACGTACACGCCGTAAAGGAACATCAAAACCCAAATGTTCTAACTTCTCTTCTGGTATTTCTAGCCCTGTAGCCTGAGCGTAAAGCATGTAGTCTTCTACTGTAACCAAATGCTTTGCCATAGCTATATCATAGTCTATGGTTATTTCATGTACTTGCTTTTCATTCTCTTTACCCACATCATTTCCCATAAAGAACTTTCCTTGTGGTAGCTTTATGTAGTTATTGTTCATTACTTCAACTCTCCCCAGCTATCTCCAACAGACACAGAACACTCCAAAGGCACAGAAAGCTCTAAGACATTTGACATCGTATGTACAAATCTTTTACTTAAGTCTTCTACTTTGTCCTCTTTTATTTCAAAGATAAGTTCATCGTGGATTTGGAGAAGCATATAGGCATCTAGTTTTTCGTCTGTTATCATGGAGTCTATTTGATTCATAGAAAGTTTTATGAGGTCTGCGGCACTTCCTTGAAAGACGGTATTGACTGACTCACGCATAAATGCAGCCTTTTGCATACCATTAGCAGACTCATAGTCAAAAATACGTCTACGTTTTAAGATGGTTTCTACAT
>CAYXTZ010000151.1:0-3244 GCA_964468535.1 uncultured Sulfurovum sp. | reverse complement strand
CTGTATATTTACCCGTTTCAACATCAGACGTAGAAAAATCAGGGTTAAAGATGATATCTGTACGAGAACCTACGTACTCTAAGTCTGCACCTAGGTGTAAGTTTGTTATGCCATAGTAGTCCACGGCAGCTTTAAATGTCTCTAAGGCTCTTCTTTTTAGCGTGTTTCCATCTTTGTCTTCAGCGGTGAAAAGCTTTGTGTAGTTCATCGTAAGTTGCAAATCAGAGATGATTTCTTGAGAATATACTACTTCTATACCATCTATTTTAGAAGTACCTTCAACATTGTTATATCCATTGGTATACTCTATGAGGTTGTCTATCTTATTATTGAAGTAAGTGACAGATAAATCTTTGTAAGCTAAAGTGATATCAAACGCTTTGGTGGTTTCTGGCTGTAAGTGTTCGTTTCCGATAGGGTAAAAAATACCGCCAAATGTTGAGCCTGGTGCATAAAGTTGGTAAAGCGTAGGAACGCTGTAAGCAGTACCATAGTTTACCGAACTCACTAAACCTTCAATATTTTTATGGATGTGTTTTAACCCTATTTTACCTGTAAATTCATTATCGAAAGTAGAGTATGTGTCGTAACGAAATGACTCAGTCACTATAGTTGTTCCACCCATGAAGCCTTTAAATGTGTTGTTGTTAGTTATAAACACACCTTTGTTTCTAAAGTCCTTGTCTATGCTGTTTTTGTGTTCAAAGTTTTTATAGTCAGCACCTATAAGCACAAAGTCTTCTGTCCCATAAGGGATTTTAGAGTTGATACCATACTCATCTACTTGACCATCAAATGGCGATGTACCAAAATCTGTGATAAATTCTCTTTCAAACTTAGAACGGTTTGCGTACACATTAAGTATATTAAAACGATTTACATGCTTAAAGTTCACAGAAGAAAAGCTGTCTTTAGTGCTTGACTTAGAAAAACCATCTGGGTCGCCAAATGGGTCGTACTCGCCTTCTGCATCTATGAGTGTATGTGCAAGCTCTATTTTGTTTGTTTCGTTGATGTTGTAGCCTAGTTTTACTGAAGTACTTTTGTTTGTGTAGCCATCATCTTCTAGTGTGTCTATGTCTACGTTTTTTGCTGCAAGGGCAGTAAATCCGTCTGTGTCTACTACGTTGTGACTTACGTTGATGTAGTAGCTTTCAGTTTTAGATGAGAGTGTGGCACCATACTTTTTAGTACTAAAACTACCACCTTCCACATGGACAGAACCATGCACACCATCTTCAGGTTTTTTAGTAATGATGTTTATCACACCAGCAGCTGCGTCAGCTCCCCAGACACCAGACTGAGCACCTTTAACCACTTCTATTTGAGCGATGTCATCTACCATTAGGTGAGCAAAAGGTGCACCAGAAAGAGCAGTAATGTCGTTATAGCGAATGCCATCTATGACGACAAGTACGCTTTTAGAGTCCATACCTCTTAGGTTTATTGATGTTGATGTACCTAGTGGTCCATTTTGAGTAAAAGTGATACCTGCAAGAGAGTTTAGTGCTTGTGTAACTGTTGTGTACCCTCTGTCTTCTATGTCCCCAGCGGTGATGACTTCTACATTTGAGGTGACGTTGCTAAGTTTTTGTGTGGTTTTTGTAGCAGAGACTACCGTGATGTCTTCAAGTGTTGTGTCTGCAAATGTGTGCGTAGAGAGTAGTAGTGTAGCCGTTATGAGACTAAGCGTTTTTGTTGCCATGGTTATTCCTAAATGGATATGTTTATAAAAGCGACAAGTCGCGTAAGTTCCATGTTTAAGTGGAACGTAGAGTTAAGGTAAGCAAAATGGGATTTACCCATTGTATGTCCTAATAAATAGGGGGTGCAGTTTTATGTGGAGTGAGAGAAAATGCTAACTTATGGTACTGAAAATTGCTGTCAAGTCTACACAACTTATGTAAAGTTGAGTACATCGCGATGACTGCTAGTGAAAAGTACTGTTTGTTATGCCCACGTAGGTATTTTTTCATAGGCGAATTATATCTTTCCTGCCTTAGATTAAATTAAAATATAAAAGGCTATTTTTACAAAGGGTGTTAAAAGGGGTCTAAAATGAGTTATCTTTATTTCTAATACTTAGTAATTTGTTACCCGAACCTAAAACTCTAGCTAAATAGCAACAATCCCTTTCTTTCATCTCTTACCATCAAACTCAAAAACATCAAGTGCTGTGATTGTCATGTTTGTGTTTGGGCTTGGGAGGGTGCAGTTTAGGTCTGATTTACTTAAAGGAAAATCTTTATTTGGTATTTTTTTACACTTATATACTGAACTACAATTATTATCTGCAAGAGAAAAAGAACATAAGACCAATAGACCAAGAAGTATTTTATTCATAATCATTACCTAGGTACTGTGCTTTTGTGGGCATTAACATAAAAATATTTCTTATTTTATTACTACCTCTTTTATATAAATATCCATCATAATTTTCATATCTAATTAAACCTTCTACTGCCCCTGTCCATGCTTCACTATGCAGACTATCAGCACGATATGTTGAAAAAGATACTAAAAGCTTCTTAGCTTTCTTATACGTATCCATCCATGAAGGCATCTTTATCTTCAAGGCAGCAGGCATATTATCTAAAATAAATACTACATTTTCCACCACATCCTCAGGCTTCTTATTTTTCACTCTCTTCTTCCAAACATCCCCATACTCCACAGCTCTAAGCCTAAGCTCGGAGATATCCTCTCCACTATGTCCTTTCATCTTCATACCGTATAGGTTTGAGCTTTTGTCTGTGACTGTGAGTTCGTTGTTTACTAGTGTTGTTTGTATGGCTTTTGTTTTGGGTACTTTTATGGGGAAGGTTATCTCTGCTGTTTTTCCCTCAAAGTTTGTAGCTTTTACTGTGATGTTGTAAAACTTACCTTCTTCTGCATCCATGGGAACATTCCACCTTATGTCTGTACCATACTTACTAAAATTATGTCCAAAATTAGAGGGTCCAACTATCTTCATTCCTTCAGGAGGATTTACGAGTTCAATCTTCAACAGATTTGAGTAAAAGCGTACTTGAAAGAGTATAGTCACACCTCGTATGGCTCCTCTTCTTTGTTGTATGGGAGGCTCTGTAAGTCTTATGTCTGTTTGCTTTAACACTATATCTATGGGGTCTTTCCCATCATAGTAAACATCTTGGCTTTCAAAAGCTTCTGTTGTTATGCTATAGTCACCTGTACTATTTAAAATAAGGGGTCAGGTGATAACGATAACTCATCAACGCCTCGT
>CAYXTZ010000150.1:0-3279 GCA_964468535.1 uncultured Sulfurovum sp. | reverse complement strand
AATCAGTTACTTTCAAAGCCAGTGAAGGCAAAGAGAAAGTTTACAATGTCCTAGATGGCAAAGTGATTTTTGTAGGGAAGAGTCATCTGCTAGGCAAAGTAGTCATCATGAAACATGCTAACAAACTCCATGCTGTTTATGCAGGACTTACCCACCTAGCAACCACGCTTAAAGTAGGACAGAAACTGAAGCAAGGGTATGTACTTGGAAAAGTGAAAGATAAGTTGATATTTCAGGTCACTCAAGATGAAAAATATGTAGACCCTGTAGTATTGATAGATGCTAATAACATCGAGTACTAGCTCCTGCTGCATACATTCGCAACCAACGATTATTTCCATCACAACTGACACAACTAGACATAGTGTCGGAGTTTTTTAACGCATAGCATCCACTCTTCCCTTGTGTGCATACGGCAATCATTCCATCTTTATCATGACCAGATATAGCATAACAATTTCCTAGAATTACATGCCGTGCATTTTCATTTGTTGCATAGGCATTACCTAAGCAAGCTTCTCTCGCTGTTTCTCCAAGAGAAAAACAAAATGATCTTTTTCTACTTTCAGATTCTCTTTTTCTTCTATCATAATCACGTTGCCTTTGTGCTGCATATGAATTATATGAACTATTACTCCCCGTTGAGGAGGCACGCGTAGATGAAGACTTCGAAGAAATATACTTAGCCATAACCCAACCCGTAGGTATTGAGCTATGTCTAACTTTACACCAGCGTTTGCCACTAGGAGCATTTTTACATTTGAGTTTTTTGATACCTGTCTCATTATAGGCTAAGTCACCTATCTTTTTATTGTGAATACCGGCATTACTACGTACACTTAATGTATCATTGCTAGGTATACGTATAACGTGTAGTCTTTTTGATGAGGAACTTTTCCCTGTTTTTATCCAATTCCCATGAGCATACCCCACCATACCAGACTTTACTACCTTTACTTTGTAGTACTTACCTTTTTTCTTCAAGATCTTTACTTTGTTGCCATTATAAAGCTTTCCTATTTCTTTACCTTTGGGTTTGGCTCTTAGAGATAAAAAACCGTCACCGTTTGGGTCTAGTCCTGTGACTGTAGCTATTTGTGCCGAAAACAGCACCGTAAAACCTAGAAGTAAAAAAAGTAAAGTTTTGTGCATTATGGAACCTTCATTTATTAGTGTTACAAGCATAGTATAAAGTTTTGAAAACATTACTTAAAGTAAAATATACTAATCTAAGTAAATATAGGTTAGAATATTTCTATCTTAAAGTAGAAAAATAAGGATGGATTTAATTATGAAAAGATATATTTTATTAGTATTGTTTTTTGGGAGTATTTGTTTAAAAGCAGATTATAGTATCAAAACTGTTGATGGATACTATAAAATTAAGTCGAGTTCTGCAAAAAATTATGTCTGCTATAAAGCACGTATCATTAATGAAGGTAATGGAGATTTTGCCTACATAGGGTGTGCAAGATATAAATACAACTGTAAGAGTAATAATAAGGCACACTTTGGGAAATATCCGAATAATCGAAGTGTACAAAAAGCATTAGCCCGGTGCCAGCATTCTAATCCAAGATTTATGGATTAAAAAGCTAGTCTAAGTTATCTAAAACTTGAATTATCTTCTTTATCATAATTTTTTGTGTTCTGAGGTCACCATGTTCTGTTTCAATATTAAAATACCCTCTAGATGGTTTATTTAGTATTACATAATTTGACAATGAACAATCATTATTTTGTTTATTTACTACTTCATATTTAACATTCATACCTGTAGATAAAAGTGCATTTAGCAACTTTTTATTAGGCTTCTGTTTATTGCCTGCAATGTAAATAAGGCTATCTTCATCTTTAAGCCCACGTGTATAAGACGTAATCTCCTTATGTGTGGTATACGACTGCACATATTTACTTGAAGTTAAAATAGAAACACCACCTTTTCCTATTCCACCCCTCCATGAATTTTCATTGTTATGTAATGTCATATATGGATATTGAGGGTCTGAATTATATTCAATGATAGAAGAGACTACTTTGGTGTATATAGGTGAAGGTGCATATTGATATTTACAGCTTTGCAGCTTATATGTTGCATCTGCAAAGTTTCTATTTGGGTCTTGCTTTTTATAGTACCTTTTGTCATTAGATAAAATAGATAAAAATCCTCCCCCATAATTTTTAACCGCATATATTGCAGCATCAAATGCAGTATTTTCATCATCATGAGGTAAAAACCAAAATGGGCCGTTAGAATTACCATTATTAGTAACTAACAACATTCGCCAATGGTATTTACCCTCTTTAAAATTAATTTTTTTTAAAGATAGCCCTCTAAGATTATTTTGATTTCGTTTAAGATCTTTAATTGTATTGATATTAACATGACTTATCTTCACCATATCCATTACTTTTTTAGGAATAATATTTTTTGATACTAGTATCGTATTCAATAGAAAAATAAAAAAGATTATTTTTTTCATAGAAGAAGCCCTTCATTTATAAATAGTTATAATCATACCAAAAATACATAAAAGGCACAGCTTTATGAAAAAATCTCTACTTCTTTTACTCTTTATCAATTTACTCTACGCAGAAAGCTACAGTGCCAAAATAACACCTATCACTTCCACCATAAAACAACGCATGATAAAAGGCGATTCATGGAGACAAGGCTGTCCAGTGGGGCTGAATGATTTACGTTATGTACGTGTGAAGCATTGGGATTTTAAGGGTGGTGTGAAGATGGGAGAACTCATCGTTCACAAAAGAGTAGCCAAAGATGTGACAGAGATATTTGAAGAACTATTTACCATAGGTTACCCTGTAAGACAGATGAGACTCGTAAGTGATTTCAAGGCAAATGACTGGCAATCCATAGAGGCAGACAACACCTCTGCACTCAACTGTCGTTCACTTACAGGCAGTAGTAAAAAATGGTCAAACCATGCCTATGGTATGGCGATAGACTTAACCCCCATAGAAAACCCATACATTTCAAGAACAGGACGCATCTCACACAAGGCATCATTCAAATATCGTAAAAGGGTACACATCCCCTCAAGAGGATTAGCAGACAAAGCAGTACTACTCAAAAATGACAAAGCCGTACAGATATTTAAAAAGTACGGCTGGAAATGGGGTGGTGACTGGAATGGCATTAAGGACTATCAGCACTTTTCATTTAGACAGAAGGTGGAGTAGGTAAAGAATGACTGTACTATCTACCCAATACTATTATGGAGACCACTTATGCTAGAACCTTTTTTAAACTTAGTA
>CAYXTZ010000149.1:0-3281 GCA_964468535.1 uncultured Sulfurovum sp. | reverse complement strand
CAAAAGAGGCAAAGATGACAACAGAGTTGATATGGGTATTGGTTGGAATTTCTAAGCGAAATTTAAACTTATAATCTTCTTGAATACACCCTCCTTCTTGGGGGGACTCCTATACATTTACAAAACCTACACTTTTATCTTTCTTCCACCAACTCTATAAAACTTTATTTATTCATTATTTTTTGACAGGATTCACATATTCCATACAGTTGCATCAGGTGATTAGTCAGCTTAAAGCCATTTTCTTCAGCAATGGTATACTGCAACTCTTCTATTTTATCATTCTCAAACTCAACGATGGTATTACATTTTTCACAGATGATGTGGTCATGATGCGGTTTATTTGCCATTTCATACTTTTTACCTTGTGTACCAAGAGAAATGGAACTTACAAGGGCATTTTCTTCTAGTACTGTGAGTGTTCTATATACTGTGGCTATCCCCACACTAAGGTCTGGATACTCTTTCTTAATAAGCATATAGAGTTCTTCGGAAGAAAAGTGTTGTTCATTTTTATAAAGTGTGTAAAGTATGATTTCTCTTTGGTTGGTAAACTTAAGTTTGTTTTGTTTTAAAATTGTTTTAAATTCTGAAAGTAATGCCTTGTATGGCATGGCTACGATATCGCTCATAAGTATCCTTTTATATAATGATGCTTATATAATAGCCAATAAGAATAAATAAAACCTAAACCTAGACTTTATTTATCCTGGTATACCATCGATTCTAGGTGAAAGTAGTCACTTCAAATAGATAACAATAATAGATAATAAAAGGCGATGTAATGACAAAGTGAAGTATGTTTGTGACTTTTATACAAATAACCCTCTGCCTATCTTTATAGTTGGGTAAGAGAGTCATCTTTTATTTTAAACATTTAGAGTAGCAGTATGAGTTCTACTGAAAGAAGTGTATCATTAAGCCAAGATGAGATACATCATGTGACATAGCTAACTTCCGTTAGTTTTGTATAGAAAAATATATCATCTTGAATCTTATTTATTTTCTTGTCTCATATAAAATATGAGACTTCGTTCTTATTTACACGTAGCAGGCACTGTGAAGTGAATGTCATATTCTGGGTCTGCTCCACCTTTATGAAAACCTGCACACGCTGCAACAAATGTTTTGTAAGCCTCAGGTGCAAATTTATTTACATCTAATTTACCAGATGCTACCGTCATGTCACCTTCTGTTTTTGTAGTCATATTGATAGTTTCAGTCACACCATTCATAGTGATAGCTACATCTACAGAATCTGCATTCACTTTAGTCACTTTAGCCGAAGCTTTTCCCATATCTTTTGTAAAAAGTTTAAAAAACTTATTTCGTGTATTGGCATCTCTTACTTTTGCCATTGCTCCTGGCCATGTAGATGCACCGTTATTCATATCGGCAGAAGTGTCTACTGAAAGTAAGTCTATTTCTACTGTTGCGCCTTCAAGTTTATCTCCCGTAAATGTAGGTGTCATTGTTTTAAATGTGTTGTTTTTCACTACATAGCTTTTATCTGCTGCACCATAAAATGTAAAGTCCACCTTAAGCGTTGAACAGTTACCTGCCGTAAGTGATGTTGAACCCAATGTGAGCAATGAAGCCAGTACTAATGTTTTTTTTATCATGAAATTTCTCCTAAAGTATTTTATTTCAAAACAAGTTTACCTTAGTCAATGTTAAATATGTTTGAAACTGAAAGTCATTATCGTTTATTAGGTTTTATATAGTGATTTAATGAACTTGCGGAGCTGCTACGGGGAGGGAAATTATGCATTATTCAATTTATTACACTATTAGAGAGAGATTAGCATCATTTTAAAACACATGGGCAATAAAGTCTATCACACACTTAAAAGTGTGTGATTCTTATGTTTACTATGTAAGACTAGGTTTTATTATCTCGACCCATTTTTCAACACGCTCTTCAGTAAGGTCAAATTGATTGTCATCATCTATAGCCAATCCAACAAAAGTACCATCTTCTTGTTCTGCAATAGACTCTGCATACTCATAGTCTTCTGTTGGCCAACCATTCCCCACTACTGTTGCACCTTGCTTGACTGCTGCGTCATGCAAGATACCCATAGCATCTACAAAATTATCTTCATATCCATCTTGATCACCAAGCCCGAAAAAAGCCACTGTTTTACCAGAAAAATCAACATTTTCAAAATCATCAAAACACTTATCCCAGTCATCTTGAAGATCACCCTCACCCCAAGTAGAAGCACCTATAATGATTTTATCATATTCACCAAATTTGTCCATATCTATATCTGCTATATCATGTAAATCTGCTTTCACATCTAACTTGTTCTTAATCAGTTCTGCTGTGGTTTCAGTTGCACCACCATTGCTTCCATAAAATATTCCTATTGCCATTTTATTTCCTTAAAATTGTATTTTGAGATATTACACCTCTTCAAATACTAATGCCAAAGATTTTGGATTAGAGTTTGAAGAAGTGTAAATATCATTTACGTACTTGTTTCTTTCGAATTGACTTATCGCAAAATGAAAATGAATATGGGGTAACCTTTACTGTGTATTCATTTGCACAAAGTTTCACTTTATTTGTAAGTTTTATATTAATATGCTTACTGAAGTTTGGATGCTTCGGATACACCAAATAAATTTGATGTATTTCTCCATGATTAAGTGTCTCTTGTACCGTATTCATCTGCTTTACAAAAGCTTTATCATGGTAGAGCTTGTCTTTATTTATTTTTCTATACTGTGGTATAATCAATGAATCTGAAACATGTTCTCTTTTATCTCTAATCACAATATGCTTTTCATAAAGCAGTATATCTGCATATTTGTTTACTTTTTTAAGCCGTTCATACACAAGATGTAAAAACATATCCTCAACATCCATTAATAAATTAAGACCTTCTTTACTATAAATAAGTTCAATAAGTTTGCCCACAGCCATAAAAGGTTTTTTTCTCAGAGGAAAAGATATACTCTTCTTTGTAAAATACGCATAAATGAGTAAAGAAGTAGCAATATCAATCTCTATACATTTTCCAGAATATGGTACAAAAGGCTTTATACAGGAAATATCAATTTTTCTTACAATTTTGCGTCTAAATGTATTTTCTATACTAACACTTGTTGAAATTTCTTGTTTTGAAAATTGCAAACCTTTCTCCACATAGGTATTAAACATATGAAAAAAGATTGCTCTTTGTTGTTTTTTCGTTTTGAGTTGCTCACTATAAGGTAAAAATTCCTTATATGTACCACTCTTAGATTTTGAAAAACCTACATACTGCATGCCT
>CAYXTZ010000148.1:0-3292 GCA_964468535.1 uncultured Sulfurovum sp. | reverse complement strand
AAGCTAATAGAAAAAGGTATAGAAGAAGATGCCACGATGACAAACCTAGACTATAATGAGTTTTGGGATGGTGTAGATATAGACTAAAATAGGCACATTGATAAGTACAACTATTTTAAATATCCCCTTAAGGTTGAAAGTATGATAAAATTTAAAAAAATAATAAAAGAGATACTTATTGGAGCAATACTTTTATTTATATTTGCAAATATTATAAGTTACCTACGTAAGCCAGAACTTCCCTCTACACAGCTTCCAAGGCTGGAGATGCAGCTTTTAGATGGAAGCGAGTATGTAGTAAAAAAAGGAAGACCTTTAGTATTGCATTTTTGGGCAACTTGGTGTCCTACTTGTAAACTTGAAGCCAGTAACATTGAACGAGTCTCAAAGATATATGATGTCCTTAGTATCGCAGTAAATTCTGGAGATGACTTAAAGATACAAAAATACATGACAGAAAAAAACTTAAGTTTTAAGGTAGTGAATGATAAAGAAGGACTGTGGGCAAAGCAGTTTAAAGTTGAAGTATTTCCAACAACCTTTATATACGATGCTAAAGGTGAACTGAGGTTTACTGATGTAGGATATACCACTACGGCTGGGTTATTTGCTAGAGTAAAGATGATAGAGGAATAAAGCGTTATAATGCTAAAATATTTTGTTATATGCTAAAGATTATAGGCTTTGTAGCAACAGGAAAGTAAACAATGAAAAAAATACTATTTATATTTGTATGTACACTTTCTACACTCTTTCCTGAAGACATAAGGATAGCAGTCTCAGCCAATGTTTCTTATGCCATAAAGCCTTTAATAAAAGCATTTAATATTAGTCATCCAGAGGTGAAAGTAGATGTGATACTGGGCAGTTCAGGAAAACTAACCGCACAAATAGTACATGGAGCTCCTTTTGATTTGTTGCTATCAGCAGATATGAAGTTTCCTAAGAGCTTATATGAAGCAAATTTAACAGTAGAGAGTCCAGTTATTTATGCGCAGGGTGCGTTGGCTATACTCTCAGCAAAAGAACGTAACTACTGTGCCCAAATGTATGTACTGAAAAGTCCAGACATTAAAAGAATTGCGATTGCTAACCCAAAGACAGCCCCCTATGGAGCAGCAGCTATTGAGGCTTTAAAAAATGCTAAACTTTACAAAAAACTTGAAAAAAAGTTTGTTTATGGTGAGTCTATATCTCAAACTCTCATTTACGCAACAGGAGCTGCAGACATAGGCATTGTGGCTAAGTCTGCTCTTTATTCTCCAAAAATGAGCCATTTTAAAGAAGCCATACATTGGAGTGAAGTAGATGAACAACTATATACGCCCATAAAACAAGGCATGGTGATACTCAAAAATGCCAAAGAAAAGCAAGGTGTTGGCTCTTTTTATGACTTTATGTTAAGTAAAGAAGCCAAAAAGATATTAGTATCATACGGATATAGCGTGCCATGATAGATTTTGCACCTTTTATACTCTCTTTTAAGCTAGCAGGACTTACCACACTCATACTATTTGTATTTGCCTTACCTTTTGCATGGTGGCTCTCTCAGAGTAAGTCAAAGTCTAAACCTGTTTTTGAAGCTATCACCGCTTTGCCCATAGTGCTTCCCCCTTCGGTACTTGGGTTTTACCTGCTTGTTGTACTTTCTCCAAATTCGGCTTTGGGTGGGTTTTTTGAAGATATTTTGGGTGTAAAGTTGGTTTTTTCTTTTACAGGGCTAGTCATAGCTTCTTGTTTTTACTCACTACCTTTTATGGTACAGCCTTTGCAAAGTGGTTTTGAATCACTTAACAAGCATATGCTAGAAGCTTCTTACCTCGCGGGTAAATCCAAACTTCAAACCATTTGGTATGTGGCACTTCCTAACATGAAACCTTCACTCATTACTGCACTCATTATCACTTTTGCACATACTGTAGGTGAATTTGGAGTGGTATTGATGATAGGTGGTAGCATACCTGGTGAGACAAAAGTGGCCTCTGTTGCCATTTACGAGATGGTTGAGGTGATGGAGTATGGGCAAGCACATATTTATAGCGGTATTATGTTAGCCATGAGTTTTGTGGTACTTTTGTCTGTGTATATTTTTAACCATAAACAAAAAAAGATAGGATTTCTTTAATGCTAGAGATAAACATCAAAAAAACCTTACACGGCAGTCAAGGTGAAATGCAATTAGATGTTAATTTAGCCATAGAAGAGGGTAGCTTTGTAGTCATTATGGGTGAGAGTGGTTCGGGGAAGACTACTTTACTTAGGGTGCTTGCTGGACTAGAGAAATCAGAAGGTGACATCCTAGTGTCTGGTACATCATGGAAAAATGTACCTCCACAACAAAGAGAAATTGGTTTTGTTTTTCAAGACTATGCCTTGTTTGAAAACATGAGTGTAGAACAAAACTTACTTTTTGTAAAAGATGACAAAACCTTAGCCACAGCACTTTTAGACATGACAGAACTCTCTGCTTTAGCTACTAGAAATGTTAAAGGACTCAGTGGAGGACAAAAACAACGTGTAGCACTATGTCGTGCAATGATGCAAAAACCTAAACTTTTACTAATGGATGAACCGCTCTCTGCACTTGATATACAAATGCGTGCAAAGCTTCAAGGTGAGATAGCCAAGCTTCACAAAACCTTCGGCACTACCACGCTTATGGTCAGTCACGATACAGATATTTCCTATGCATTAGCAGATAAAATAATAGTTTTACATCATGGAAAGGTGAGTAAAGAGGGCAAAAAAGAAGAAGTGTTACAAAAAGAAAATAGAGTGATTTATAGCTTAGTACGCTAAAATACATTTATATAAATAAGGATGAAATATGGCATATGATTTATGTAGCAATGAAAAAAGTGAAGAAAAGTGTTTTCAAATAGTTTTAGGGGTGAGTTATGTTTAATCTCATTATTTTTTCTATAATTGCGTATATACTTTACAGGGTATTTAAAAATTATGTAGCCTATAAAGTATACTCTTCTGACGCATTTAAAAACTTTTCTGTTTCACCAGAGGCAGTAGCCAAGAGTGATTTGGGACTTTTTGTTGCCTTGGTTGCAAAGGTAGCTAAAGCTGATGGTAGGGTAGATGCATTAGAGGCAGAACTTGTGAGTATCATGTTTGATGATATCTCTAAAGTATTTCCTGAACCCACAAAAACAAGACAAATACTTAAAGATATTTTTAATGCAGAAAAATTAAAATCTGATAATACCCAAGAGCTTGCTTTGGCTTTTGGAAAAACACTAAAAAGGAAAAAAGCCCAACAAGTACAATTTATGGGATTTTT
>CAYXTZ010000147.1:0-3295 GCA_964468535.1 uncultured Sulfurovum sp. | reverse complement strand
TTCAAAGCATTTCCAATAAGGTTGGTCATTATTTGAGATAGTTTGGTTGGATCCCCAAGTCTCTGATGTAACAAAGTAGGCTCAATATATATACCTAATGTAATATCTTTTTGTTCTGCTTTCGCAGAAAGTATTTCTACTACTGATTCTATTTTCTCTATAAAGTCAAAAGATATCTCTTCTAAATTCATCTTTTCTGCTTGAATTTTAGAAATATCTAAAATATCATTAATAATTGATAGTAAATTATCAGAACTACTTTCTATAATGGAAGTAAACTCTCTTTGGTCATCATCTAAATTAGTTCCCCTTAAGAGTTGCGTAAAACCCACTATACCGTTGAGTGGTGTACGTATTTCATGTGACATATTTGCAAGAAATTGACTTTTTGCTTTATTCGCATCATCTGCCTCTAACTCTTTTTTGTGTAGCAGTTGCAAGATTGATTCCAAGTAGGTATAGACCTCTTTTTTATTTCCTAAGTTTTTAGGAATAGTTGGAACACTGTCTCCATCTCCACCCTTATCTAGAGATAACTTTTCTATACCCGAAACAACATTTGCAAGAACAACATCTTCTTCACGTACTCTAAAATAGTATATGATGAGATA
This sequence comes from uncultured Sulfurovum sp., assembly GCA_964468535.1. Taxonomy (GTDB): domain Bacteria; phylum Campylobacterota; class Campylobacteria; order Campylobacterales; family Sulfurovaceae; genus Sulfurovum. The sequence continues at coordinate 2,684 of CAYXTZ010000147.1, read as the reverse complement.
TATGACAAAAAGAATACTAATAGCAATTATAGAAAGACTCGCATATACTAAACGCTTTTCCTCTTCAAGTTTTTTATCGATATCAAAAGAGATTACTTTAGACATTTCTAATATTGCTACTAAAAGTGCATCTTCTCTTACATCAACAATTTCAAGCCAATGTCTAATTGTAGTTTCAAATGAACCTGTTGTGTAATTTGAAATAATGTCAATTCTAGCATCTTCAATATCATCCATAGACCTTAAAAACTTTTCTGCTTTAAAAATATTTGGCAATACATCTTGTGCTATTTTGCTATCTTCAATATCGTCAATATATGCCATCATTGACGATGAAATATAAGTATCCCAATGCTGTAGTGTAGTGGAGGGTATGACACTTTTACTTGCCAAATAGTAAGTCACAAGAATTTTTTCCAAGTTTGAATAATAGAGTGTATTGGCAATCTTATCTGACAATGCAAACAACTCTTTATCTTCAGAAGCATTTCCCAAACTCCTAATTGAGTTTGCTATTGGGATAATAATTTCCTTATGATAAGTGCCATTTATAAGGGTATCGATAGAAAAATTATGGCTGGTATCTATATCGTATCGTATGTTTTTAATACTTTCAGATAATCCATCTAAGCCATCTGTTAATTGGCTAATCTCCTTATGCTCTTCGTCTAAACCAAAAAATTCAACACCTTTTAATATAAAGGAATTTATTTTAATATCATCACGAATAGACATAAATAAATTATCTGACTTCGCTCTTTCTTCTTTACAAAATTCGCTTGTGTTACTCTTACTTCCAGCGGTTTTAGCAACACAAACAATTTCATCAATAACAATTTCTTCCATATTTATAAGTCGATCTATCGTATCAAAACGCTGAGAGAGTGCTAGGTCATGTATATATTTTCGTAATTCAGAAGCAGCAAAGTATACACTACCTACAAGTAACATAAAAATGGGGACTAGAATAATAAGTAGACTTATACGTTTTGATCTCTTTGCCATAGTGCTTCCCTTAGCTATTTTTAATGTGTGTTCTATTTTTTCTTATGGTGTACAATAAGTTTATCTAAAGCTTTTTTCATGTGTTTTGTAGAGATAAACACAATCGTAGGCAATTCACTTTTTTTGATACCCAAATAAAAGTTTTTACTCACAGGCCAATACTTAGACAATTTTTTTACTGGTCCATTGGTTATGGGTCCTGGGTAAGTATGTGCTTGTACTTTTTTTAACAAAGTATCAAACCTCTCTACCGCCATTTTTGCTTGACGCACATTAATCTCATCTGTATACCCTGCACGAAATGCTATGTAGTACTTAGCAGCACGTTCTAGTAAAAACTCCATTTCTTCTACTACACTTAGCATAGTTTCAGTTTTTCCTTTGTTATGCTTAATGATACTTTCAGACCCCTCAAGTAGTGTTTCAGTATAGTCTAGTACCAAACCACCATTTTCTGCACTTACAGCTTCTTTCATAGTTGCTTTGAGTTCATCTACCGAGAAAAACATAAATTCAACAATCATTTTTGTTTCTTCTCTTTTTGCACCCATTTGAAGCTTGCGAATATTTTCATCTAGTGCCAGTATATTTTGCTTCAATCCTTTTTTCGCAGAAGAAGTTTGTATCCCTTGTTCTATGTAAAAATAATTTTTTGCAAGATCTTGCGAAATTGTTTTAATTGTTTCTGCTTGAAGCAATACATCTGAATTTGCTGCCAAAGAAGTACTACCTAACACCAAACTCATAGCTGTTGCACAAATAAACTTTACACCCATTAACTTTTTCATTTTTCTACCTCACTTTTTTCTAATTTTAAAATTTCTATTGTCTCTGCATATATCTTTTCTGCTTTTTTAGCGATAAGAAGAGGTACATACCTTCCAGACTTACTCTTTGTCATAAACTCAAACACCATAAAATGTTTTTTAAGTGTTTTTAACTTTGCTTTAACGCCATCTGAAACCATTTTACTGTCTGCTGCTTGCAGTTCCCTGTAAGCCTTATTAAAGTCCTCCAAAATATGGTCTACTTCTTTAAAGTACTCTTCATCACCTATAGCACCCCATGCTTTCATAATATAGACAGCAGCCAACTGCTGAACATCCATATTCATTCTTGCTATGAGTACCACATAATGTTCTGCAGGGTTACCAGTGTCTTCTGCTAAGTGCTCGGCAAGCACTTCACAATGTTTTGCAAAAGTATTGATATGATGATGTATAGTAAGTGCATTTTCTTTAGTCACAGCTTGTTTCAACTCTTCTTCTATCTTTACCCACTCTTTATGCAAAGCTTCTTCTTCATCGTGAAGTTCTTTGGAAATTTTACGTTTTAGCAATGCCTCTATCTCTTCATCCATCTTCTTGATAGTCTCATCAAGGTCTTTTTGTGGGTCATGATAGGTAATCTTCATTCCTATCATCGCATAATCTTTCATGACACGTTGAGATGAAGTACATATATCTATAATATCGTTTACATCATCTACACTCGCATGCACTTCTGCCACGATAGTTAGGGGAATCGCCATACTGAATACCATCTTCCTCATGTTTTTTGCTAGATTAGATATCATTCCAAATTCTCCTTTTTTTAAAAACTATTGAAATTATTGCATAGCTAAATGAATAAAATATGATTTTAATATGAAAAAAAATTAATGTTTATTCTGAAACGTA
>CAYXTZ010000146.1:0-3321 GCA_964468535.1 uncultured Sulfurovum sp. | reverse complement strand
CCATAGGCCCAGCTATAGCAACACCTAAAATAATATAAGACACTTGGCTCACTGTAGAATACGCCAATCTTGCCTTTAATCCATCTTGAAATAAGGCACGAATAGAAGCATATATGATGGTAATGGAGGCAATAATTGCTAAGGGTAGCGTAACGCCTAAAACCACAGAAAACTCTATACCAAACACATCATATATTACCCGTACTATACCAAACGCACCTGCTTTTACCACTGCTACTGCATGCAATAAAGAACTCACAGGTGCGGGAGCCACCATAGACTGAGGTAACCAGCCATGCAGAGGGATAATAGCTGCTTTTACTCCTAAGCCAATGACCAAGAGCACAAATATAAGAATAAGTAAACTATGAGTTGAGCCGTCCAATGTAGACAAAAAACCACCAGCAACAAACTCTAATGTACCTGTAACGCTATAGAGTAAAACAGTCCCAAGGAGCAACAATGCACCACCTGTAAGTGTATACATAAGATAAATACGTCCAGCTCTTCGTGCTTTCTTTGTCCCTTTATGTACTATTAGAGGATAGGCTACAAGGGTTAATAGCTCATAAAACAATAAAAATGTGATGAGGTTTCCTGCTAAGGCTACACCTAGAGTGGCAGAAACACAAAGGCTAAAAAATCCAAAAAATCTACTACGATGTGCTGTATCTTTCAAGTAACCAATGGCATACACGGTTGTTAGTAGCCATAAAGCAGAAGAGAGGGTTACAAATAACATAGACATGGAATCTGCACGCAACACAAAGTCTAGCCCAGGTAAAAAAGAAAAACGTGTTTCATAATGATGTCCATTGGAGACTCCCCACAACATAACGCCAACCAGACCTAAAGAGAGTAAGGAGGCCCCTATATTTAAAGCACTACGTGTCTTTGTCTTGTCTTCACTTAAGGTAAAAATAAACACTGCAGCAAAGAATGGAATACTGACAATGAGCAGAGGTACTAAGTTGTCAAAACTCATAGTGTCCCCTTAATAAAAGGAGAACCTATGTCCATAATGCCTAAAACAAAAGGAGCCATAAACCCTAAAACAATAGCAAAAATAGCCATAGCTAGTGCCATCCACTCCATCCTTTTAGGCACACCTACAGGACAAGGTTCATTGCTTGAATCTTCTTGTGTAAAGGCATAACCTAATACTTTAAATACGTACGCAGCTGTAAGTAAACCACCAGCAATAAGCACCAATCCCCAGCCCCACTGTCCAGAAGTGATAGCAGCTTCAAGTAGTAACCATTTTGCTATAAATCCTCCACTAGGAGGTAAGCCCATAAGGCTAATGCCAGAAAGTGCAAAGGCGGCCACGGTGAGAGGCAGATGTTGTGCCATTCTATCAAGATTGTTGATACGGTCATGACCACTATGAAGCAAGATATTGCCTGCTGCCATAAACATGGCTGTTTTGGCAACTGCGTGAGCCAATATAAAGTATAATGTTGCCTTCCAACCCATGACACTTGCCAAGGGAAAGGCTAAAAATATATAGCCTATTTGCATCACTGTTGAGTAGGCAATGAGTAATTTAAGTCTAGTTTGACGCAAAGCTTGAAACCCTCCCCAGACTATGGCAAATGAGCCCAGTATGCCCAGTATAAAACCTAGGTGGGTTTGAGCATATTCATCTAAAGGAAATACCAATATCCATAAACGCCATAGTATATAAAATGATGCTTTTACTACCAATGCTGATAGCAAAGCACTCACAGGAACAGGTGCACTTGAATGGGCAGCAGGTAGCCAAAAATGCAAAGGAAATAGTGCCGTTTTCAACAATAACCCTATGGTTATCAAGCCCATAATTAACCACATCGTTGGATTCATTTCTGTTCGCAAAGAGAGTAAAGCCATATCTACCGTACCATAACTATGATACAACAAAGCAACGCCCATCAGATACAACATAGAGCCCAATAAACTAACCAGTAAGTAACGCATCGCAGCAGTAATAGCATTAGCTCCCCCCGATAGGGCAACTAAAGCTACAGCAGAGAGTCCAATAATTTCAAGGGTCACAAAGAGGTTAAAAATGTCAGAAGACACAAAAAGTGCATTGAGTGCGGACCATAAAAATAACCATAGAGGCCAAAAGAACTTTGCTTTATCCTCTTTGAAATAAGCACTTGCATAAATACTAATAGCAACCCCCACTATAGCAGTGACAAGTAACATTAACAGGCTTAAACCATCTACGTAGAGTTCAATCCCCAAAGGTGCATTCCAGTTACCTAGTGTATAACGTTGCACGCCATTGCTTATGACCTGCCAACTCAAAATTCCTACTGAAATGACAGTCCCTATAGCTGTAGCTAAAGCAATGTTTATAATATATTCTCGCCATAAAAAAGATGCCACCCCTCCAAGTATAGGAAGCAATATAACTATGGTTATCCAGTGAGGACTATCAATCAACATCATGCTTCCTTGTCTTCTGGTAACACAGCTTGACCCGTTTCCTCATAGACTCGCAACATCAGTGCCAATGCCAATGCAGTGGCAGATACCGCTACCACAATACCAGTGATGACCATTGCATGAGGTACTGCGTCAGGGATTGCCCCTTCTGTTCTAGCGGCTAAAGCTACCATCACTAAAAACACACCAGAGCCTAAAATATTAATAGCCAGTATTTTTCGCAATAAATGTTTATAAAGAATTAAGCCATAAAGCCCTATAGAAAATAAGACAATACCCACAAGGGCATACAAAAAAGCTGGGGTCACTTGTTTGCCTTTGTCTTGGTATTGACTTTAGAGTCAGCACTAGGGTTTCTTCCTAAAAATAACGCGGCCAAAGAGATGCCAATAGACAAAGTAGCTGCAGCTTCAATAAATAAGATGAGTCCTCCTGCATATTGTGGTGGATACTCTAAAAATGCTCTCTCCAAAAAGACAAAACTAAAGCCAATGCCAATAAACAATGCCAATCCTAAAACCAAAACAAACCTCAAGGCAAAGCCTGAATATTTACTGTCTAATTGCCAATCATTTAAAAACAGTAAAACCCCCGCTGCCCCAAGTACTGCTCCTGCTTGAAAAGCACCCCCAGGTGCAGAACCACCTATCCACAACAAATACCCTGCAAATAAAATAAAGATAGGGACTAAAAACTTCGTTAAAAAATCAAGTACAGGATTTACGCTAGAACTTTTGTTTACAGTAACGCTACCAAGAGACCAAGCCCCAAGCAGTGCCAACAACAACACACCAAGTTCTAGTAATGTATCGTAAGAACGATAGTTTAGCAGCACTGCAGTCACAGGGTTACTTACTCCACTAAGCTCAACATTTTTAGCCACTT
>CAYXTZ010000145.1:0-3371 GCA_964468535.1 uncultured Sulfurovum sp. | reverse complement strand
CCCAACATATTTTGGAAGAAGAAATGTTTTCAAAAGACTATATTTTCCCATCAGTCACATTTTGTACACCACAAATAGCCAGTATTGGTAAAAGTGAAAAAGTCTTAAAAGAAAATAACATTAAATTTAAAAGTAAAAAACTATTTTTTAAAACAAATGCAAAAGCAAAGATAAAAGGGGATGACTCTGGCTTTATAAAAGTGTTGTACGATGAAGAAACATCGTTAATATTGGGTGTTAGCATTATTGGCAATGACGCAACAGAACTCATACATCAGTTTTTAATAGCCATTAACGCAAAGTTGGGTTTAAATGATTTAGAAAAAATGATTTTTGCACATCCAACTTTGAGTGAATCTAGCTTGGATTTGATTTAGAAAATTGGTCTAATAAGTGAGGTTTATTTATAGTATGGTTTCAAGCTTTATTTAGTACTTTTTTAGTAGAATACTACTCTTAATTAACACCCTAAAGGACGCATAGTATGTCACAGCCTAACCAGCCAGTAGAAGATTTAGACGAAGTTTTAAAAAATCATAAATTATCACAAGAAGAGTACCAAGATATCTTACGCATCTTAGAGGGCAGACATCCAAATTTGGTGGAGATAGGCATCTTCTCTGCTATGTGGTCTGAACATTGTTCATATAAGTCAAGCACTAAGTACCTTAGAGGTTTTCCTACAGAAGCCCCATGGGTCATACAAGGACCTGGGGAAAATGCAGGGGTTATAGACATAGGTGATGGCATGGCTGCTGTGTTTAAGATGGAAAGTCATAACCACCCATCGTTTATAGAGCCTTTTCAGGGGGCAGCCACTGGTGTAGGTGGCATACTTCGTGACATCTTTACTATGGGTGCTAGACCTGTAGCAAATATGAATGCACTTCGTTTTGGTACAGTTAAAGGCGACTCAAAAGTAGCCAAGTATCAAAGACACCTAGTGCGTGGTGTGGTAGATGGTATTGGAAGCTATGGTAACTGTATGGGAGTTCCAACCATCGGTGGTGAAGTGAGTTTTGATGAGTCTTATAATGGAAATATCTTGGTCAATGCTTTTTCATTAGGGCTAGTTAAGTCTGACGAGATATTTTTAGGTGTTGCTTCTGGTCTTGGCAATCCCGTCATGTATGTAGGAAGTAAAACAGGACGTGATGGCTTAGGTGGAGCAGTAATGTCTTCAGATAGCTTTACGGAAGAGTCAAAATCACTTCGTCCTACCGTACAAGTAGGTGACCCTTTTACAGAAAAGCTACTTCTTGAAGCATGTTTAGAACTTTTTAAAACTGACCTCATTGTAGGTATACAAGACATGGGAGCAGCTGGGCTTACGTCTTCAGCTTTTGAAATGGCAGGTAAAACAGGGGCTGGACTCATCATGCATCTTGACAAAGTACCAGCACGAGAAGAGGGCATGACTCCTTATGACTTTATGCTCTCAGAGTCACAAGAACGTATGCTTATTTGTGCCAAAAAAGGCTCAGAACAAGCCATTATAGATATCTTTGAAAAATGGGGACTAGATGTTGCAGTCATTGGTGAAGTAACAGACACGGCTCGAATGGAACTTATGTGGCATGGTGAAAAATGTGCAGACATGCCCATAGCCCCAGTGAGCGAAGAAGCACCTGTTCTTGATAGACCTATAGCCCGTCCTAAGTACTTAGATGAAGTGAATGCAAAAAATGTAGATAGTTTTAAAGCAGTGAATGACCAAGAAGCCTATGAGACACTACTTTCAAATATAGAAGTCTCAGATAAAGCATGGATATATAATCAGTATGATTCTATGGTACAAACCAATACGACTAAGCACCCAGGAAGCCTAGATGCATCGTGTATACGCATCAAAGAAAATGGTAAAGCCTTGTCTATGTCCGCAGATTGTAATCCTCGTTACTGCTACATAGACCCACATAAAGGTGCAGCACTAGCAGTGGTGGAATCTGGACGTAATGTTGCGATGTCTGGAGCTAGACCACTTTCCATTACCGATTGTTTGAACTTTGGTAATCCTGAAAACCCAGAAGTCATGTGGCAGTTTGCACAGTCTTGCGAAGGCATAAAAGAAGCATGTTTGGCACTTACTACGCCTGTTGTATCTGGAAATGTGTCACTTTATAATGAAACCAATGGTATGTCAGTGTTCCCAACACCTGCTATAGCGATGGTAGGACTAAATGATGATGAAAACAAAGTACTTCCCTCAGTATTTCAAGAAGAAGGAAGCCAAATACTTCTAGTGGGGGAAACAAAAGGTGAGTTTGGTGGCTCATTGTACATAAAAGCTCTTCATGGAGAGACAGTAGGTAGCTTACCAGAGTTTGACTACAAAAAAGAGCTTGCACTTTGGGAGCTTGTAATAGAAGCAAACAAAAAAGGTTTTCTCAAATCAGCTAAAGATGTAAATGTGGGTGGCATTGCCATTGCACTTTCCAAAATGGCAGCAGTATCTAACATGGGTGTTTCTGCTTATATTGAGATGGAAGAAAGTAGAAATATTTTTGATGAGTCACAAAGTAGAGCATTATTGGAAGTAAGTAATGCCAATATGGTGATGATGATTGCTATGGCAAAAGAGTTAGAATTAGAAATTGCTGTCATTGCTGCGGTGGGTGGGAATGATGTCAAAATCAATGATTTAGCATTGCCATTAGAAAAAGTAAAAGATATTTACTTTAATACTTTTGCAAGAACAATTGAACAAGATTTATAGGAGAGAGTAGTATGAGAGCATTAATAAGCGTAAGTGATAAAGCAGGCATTGTTGAATTTGCTAGAGGATTAGAGCGTCAAGGTTGGGAGATTGTTTCAACAGGTGGGACGTATAAAAAACTAAATGAAGCGGGCATAAAAGTCATCGAAATAGACGAGGTGACAAAGTTTCCTGAGTGTTTTGAGGGGCGTGTAAAAACACTAAACCCTTACGTGCATGGAGGCATACTTCATAAACGTGGTGATGTGGCTCATGTTGCACAAGCAAAAGAGCTTGGTGTTGAAGGCATAGACCTTGTGTGTGTGAACCTATACCCATTTAAAGAAACGATTGAGAGAACAGAAGATTTTGATGAAATCATAGAAAACATTGACATCGGTGGACCAACCATGGTACGTTCAGCTGCAAAAAACTTTAATGATGTACTTATTGTCACGAATGTAAATGACTATGATACAGTACTTACTGCACTTTCAAACAAAGAAGACAACTTAGAATTTAGACGCGGACTCATGATAAAAGCTTTTGAACATACAGCAGCTTATGACTCAATGATAGCAAACTATATGAATGGTAGATTTAATGATGGTTTTGGTGAGTATCAGTTTATCACTGGTAAAAAATCTTTCCAGACACGTTATGGAGAAAATCCACA
>CAYXTZ010000144.1:0-3373 GCA_964468535.1 uncultured Sulfurovum sp. | reverse complement strand
GTGAGATAAGCACGCTTCAGGTAGAAAAAGAAGCTCTTAAGATGGAAAGCACAGAAAAAAATACTTCACGACTTCTTGAGATAGAAAAAGAGATAGCAGACCTCGAAGAAAAACGGATGGCTCTTCAAAGCCAGTTTGATAATGAAAAACATGTATTTGATGAGATAGCTACTATAAAATCGACCATTGACTCGCTCAAAACCAAAGCAGAACAGGTCAAACGTGAAGGTGATTTTAATAAGGCAGCAGAGATAGAATACGGACAAATCCCTGCTGAAGAGACAAAACTAGCTAGTATTGAAGTCAAGTGGATGGACATGATGAAAAACGGCACGCTGCTTAAAAACTCTGTAGATGAAGAGATGATAGCTAGTATCGTGAGCCGTTGGACGGGCATAGCTGTAAACAAGATGCTCCAAGGCGAAAAAGAAAAAATTTTAGCCATAGAGAGCATCTTACGTAAAGAAGTTGTAGGGCAAGATGAAGCACTTAAAGCAGTTGCACGTGCCATAAAACGTAATAAAGCAGGACTAAGCGATTTGAACCGTCCCATAGGAAGTTTTATGTTTTTAGGCCCTACAGGTGTGGGTAAAACGCAAGTAGCTAAAACGCTTGCTAAATTTTTGTTTGATAGCGAAAAAGCACTTATACGCATAGACATGTCTGAGTACATGGAGAAGCACGCCGCTTCAAGGCTAGTAGGAGCACCTCCGGGTTATGTAGGTTATGAAGAGGGCGGACAACTCACAGAAGCGGTAAGAAGGAAGCCTTATTCAGTAGTACTTTTTGATGAGATAGAAAAGGCACACCCTGACGTGTTTAACACACTTTTACAAGTACTAGATGATGGACGATTAACTGACAACAAAGGGTTCACGGTAGACTTTAAAAATACCATCATCATCATGACCTCAAACATTGCGTCCGATAAGATAATGGAGATTACAGACAAAGAAGCTAGACGTGAAGCTGTAAATGAAGAGCTCAAGCGAAACTTTAAGCCAGAATTTTTAAACCGTTTAGATGAGCAAGTCATCTTTAATCCGCTAGATTTAGAGGCTATTACTAGCATAGTAGATATATTGTTCAAAGATATACAGAAAAAATTGGCTGAACGTGATATCACTATTACTCTTACTGACAATGTAAAGGCATACATAGCAGAAGCAGGGTTTGACCCAGTGTATGGAGCTAGACCGCTGAAACGTGCCTTATATGAAGTAGTAGAAGACAGACTGGCAGAACTTATACTTGAAGACAAGGTTGTTGAGGGTTCAACTGTGAGTTTTGATGTGCTTGGTGATGAGATAAAAGTAGATATCAGTTATTAGATGTCTTCTTTAATAACTTACCCCTAAACCTATCTTATCTGAAAGTGTAATGGTACTCTCCTCAAACTGTATGGAAGTTTCAATAGGATGTGAAGCTAAAAGACTCACTGCATCTAGGTCAAGCATGGTAATAATGTCTGCTTTTGCAGAAGCCACATGTACACCCGCAGCCACGCTGATAGGTCCCTCTAGCATACAGCCTATCATGCATTTAACACCAAAACTCTTTGAAAGGTCGGCTAGGGCTAAAGCTTGGCTGATACCTGCAGTTTTAGCTAGTTTGATGTTTACATAGTCTATGGCTTGCATTTCAAGTAGTGTGCGTGCATCTTTTAAATTAAAGATGCTCTCATCTGCCAGTAGGGGAGTTTGCACTCTCTCTTTGATGTATTTTAGTCCCGCTATATCATCTGCAGCTACGGGCTGCTCTATGAACTCCGCTATGATATCTTTCTTTTCAAGAGCATGTAAAAGTTTTACAGATTCTTGTGCTGTCCAGCCTTGATTGGCATCGAGTCTTAGTTTTATGTTTTTATCTAAAGCATCATGTATGGCTTTCACGCGTTCTACATCTTTTTTAGGGTTATCCCCTATTTTTATCTTTAGCGTGTCATAGCCAAGAGCTACGGCAGCGTGACAGTCAGATATCATCTTGTCTAGCTCACCCATACTGATGGTAATGTCGGTACTAAATTTAGTCTCTGTGCCTCCTAGCATACGGTAGAGGGGTAGTTTTTCAGACTTTGCTTTGAGATCATAAATGGCTATTTCTAGGGCAGATTTGGCTGTGGTATTTTTAATAATAGATGAGTGTATCTTATTTAATATAGTTTTAAAGTCTTCTATCTCTAGCCCAAGGATATGAGGTTTTATGTACTCAATTGTAGCTAGCATAGACCCCATAGTCTCCCCTGTTATCTGAGGAGTTGGAGCAGCTTCACCATAGCCAACACTTCCATCATCACATTCTATGATGACTACAATATCTTCTAAAGCATCTACACGACGTAGAGAAGTGATAAAAGGGTTTTTGAGAGGGGCTTTGAGAATTTTGGTCTGGATGTTTATGATTTTCATAACAGTATTGTATCAAAAAACTATTATCTCTAAATAATTAAATTTCTGTACAATTTACTCATAAAGGACAAACAATGGCAGTAAAATTTGAAAGTATAAACAAAGAACACATAGCATTCATAGAAGCACAAAAGATGTTTGTCATAGGTTCAGCAGGAGCAGAGGGGTTTATCAATGTGTCTCCTAAAGGTATGGATAGTTTTAGAATAGTAGATGAAAACACTGTGGTATGGGTAAATTTTACAGGCTCAGGCAATGAAACTTCAGCTCACGTACAAGAAAATGGACGCATGACTGTGATGTTTAACTCTTTTGACAAAGCTCCACTCATACTTAAGCTCTACGGTATGGCGACTGTCATACACAGGAGTGATGCTAGATGGGATGAGATGTCTGCACATTTTGATGAGAGTGTAGCTAGTAGACAATTCTTTGAAATGAAGGTAGAGTTAGTACTTACTTCTTGTGGTTATGCTGTGCCACAGTACGAGTTTGTAAAAGAACGAGATACACTTAAAAAGTGGTCGAAAAAAAAAGGGCATGAGGGTATAAAAGTATACTGGGAAGAGAACAATACACATACTTTAGATGGTGTAGAGACAAATATACTAAAATTTAGTTAATATAAGAGAAAATATACATATCGAAAATAGGAATCTATGAATCAAGATTTACAAATACTTCAAGCAGACAGACCAGACATTATCAGTACAGAGATAGAGGCTATACATTTTTATCGTAAGATGGATACGGAGGCTACTGTTATACAGATGATAGCAGGAAAATACGTGCTTGTAGAGGAATTTTACAGCAATGGTTTGCAGGTTTTAAATGAACTAAGAAAAAACCTTTTGCTTAAACACAAAGATAAAACTTTCCAAGGACAGCGTGACTATCGTGCAGCGTATAGAAAAGCTTCACATAGACTACTACTCAAAGTTAAAGACAATAAGCTCATCGTTAAA
>CAYXTZ010000143.1:0-3450 GCA_964468535.1 uncultured Sulfurovum sp. | reverse complement strand
CTTGGCATGCAGGAGGTAGGACCAATGAGGAAAATTGTCAAATGTTATGTGTAAATTGCAATAGGCGAAAATCAGGGAAATGATTAGATATTGGGTTGCTCTATTTTTTAAAAAACATAGCTATAATATTTTACGAAGAACCAACTCTAAAGAGTATTTAGAAGGATTTTAGGATGAGAGAGCAGTATTTTATAGTAAAAGAAGAAAGTTTTTCTGTGTTAAGCACAGATAGGAAAAGTATCTCCTCTTACATAGTGAGTGAAGCAAATGATGAAACGTATATTTTGCCAGATGACTTTGTGTTACCAGATGAAGATTTTTATGCACACGTTAAAGATGATAGATTAACCTTTGCAGATGGATTTTTTGATGGTGTCTATCTTTTCGAGATGGCTACTATAGATGCAGAAGAGTCTCACAATATGTCCGTAGAAGTACTTGCACGGTTTATGGCTTATGCTGAAGCCAAAGATGAAGAAAAGAAAGAAAAAGCATTCCTTTCTTTTTACAAGCGAGTAGCAGTAGATGATACCATAGAATATATGGAAGATATACTGGACGACTTTCATGTGCTTATCAATAAAGAAAAAACTCTCATGAAGCCTTATGAGGAACTAGCGTTTGAACTTATGAATGCACATCATAGAGGTGCATTAAAGTTTGCTATCTATATGATGGTATTTATTCCTTTGAATGATGATGGATATAGATTTATCGAGATACTTGGGAGTTGTGAAGAACTGGCATATCCCGTATCTGTACTTTTTAGGCATAAAAGAGAAGAATCGGATGGTAATGAAAGACTTTTTAGACTTGCTAAGAGAGCTTCAGGGTGGGGTAGAGTATTTTATATATATGCTATGACAACTACAACAAAGGCAATGAAAGAGTGGTTAATTTCTCATGCTTTGGATGAAGGACAACAAAGATACCTTACTAGTATTTGTGAAGAGAGTAGCGAAATGTTATTGATGCTAAGCACCTTGACAGACAATACTAATATGAATCAAAGAGCCATATATAGAGGAGCGGGAAGGATAATAGGGTTTTTCATAACAGGTGAGGCACTTTCTACACCTAAACACTTAAATGAACTCATAGAGCAGTTTGTAGCCTTGTCAAGAGACTTTTGTCATACTATTGAAGGCTATGAGACACTAGCAGAGATATATGATTATATATATGATGATGAGTATTTCTCAGTAGAAAAACAAAAATCTATTGGACATGCTGTACAAAAAATATTTTATAGTGAACGAGCGAAAAACATAGCAAGAGAAGGACTAAGGGATAACTCACAGGTAGCTCTTCGCTTGGGAAGGCATATGGGGATAGACTTGTGGGATGATTTGTTTATGTTTGCACTTTCTGATGATAAGTTTGATGATTGGTTTACACTTACTTTGACAGAGGACATAGAACAATATAGTAAACTTTGTGCTTTTGCAGAAGGGAGAATGCCTTTGGCGTATATAGGGAGTGGTATGGGAGAAGAACTTGGATTAGAAGGCAAGTATGATGCACATATGTCTTTGCTTTTTGTTATACAGGGATTAAAAAAATTTGATAAGATATTTGGAATTAAATTACTCTTAACAGCACTTAATAGCCCAGTAGTAAACAACAGAAACATGGCATTAGGTGTTGTAAAGGCAGGGGAATGTGTGCCTAAGGTGATTTTGGGTTTACTGGAAGAAAATTATGATTTAGAGTTGAATGAAGACGCTTTAGAGATATATGAAGAAATATTTTTGAAAAATGTATGCAGAAAGACATATCTATGAAAATAGAACCCTAAAAGAAAAAAAGATAGTTAGTTTTGTTTTTAAAAGTATTGCGTTACATAAGTGATACAGAGAATAAAATACAAAAAATAGAATCTTATTTTGATAAATAAAGGGAGAAGGTTTTACTATAAAATTGAGAGTAAGCAACAGAACCAAGGAGCATGATTTTAATAGCGTCTTTTTGTAAAGTTGTTGTAAATAACATGAGATTTACCTTGGGTCAAATAATTGTAGTTATTTTAGCGAAAAGTTTGGTGATTTGGGATGAGTTAATAGTAAACCTTTTTACCTATATGTCAATTATATGGGTAACTTTTTAATATTATTACCTATGTACTAGAAATATAGGTCATTTTTTTCAGCTATTTACTCAAGTGAACCATTTTGTAGTAAGTGAAATAACTTTTTATTTACAAAGTATACTTCACGACCTACTTTGATACTTTCTAAAATACCCAACTTTTCTATAGCACGTAAATGAGAAGTTGCTGTTTTTCTTGTGATTCCGAGTTCTTCAACAAGAAAATCTATTTTGCTATAAGGGTGCTTGAAAAGTATCTCTAGTAAATCTTTATTATAAATTTTAGGGATATTTTCACGTAGTGTATGTTTGTATTCTTTTATTGGTTTTTGTATGGCTTCGATGATTTGCATGCTTTGCTTGGAACTTTCCTCTATGCCCCTTAACATATATAAAATCCATTCTTCCCATGCATCTTTTGTCCGTACTTCATTTAGTAAGCGGTAGTAGTCTGATTTATTTTTGATAATGTAAGAACTAAGATTAAAGTAAAGTTTGTAGTAAAATTTGCTATTGCTATTTGAATGTTAGATTAATTATTTTGATAAAAAGAGGGAGAAGGTTTTACTATAAAATTGAGAGTAAGCGACAGAGCAAAAGCTCTGCCATAGACTTGTTACAGTCTAGACTCGTATCTTCTAAGCATGAAGAGTTTTTTAAGGATTTTCTTGCGTGTTGCAATCTTTTCTTTTTTGTTCTTTTCAGTTTGAGTTTCGAAGTGTTGTCTAGCTCTTGCTTCAGTAACAATGAGGTTTCTATCACATTGTCTTTTGAACTTTCTGTACGCGTCGTCAAACGAATCGCGTGAAGTTATTTTAATTCCTGGCATAAAAAGCACCCCCTGACTATTGAAAATTCTTCTTGAAAAAGAGCAAAGCTCTCTTCCAATTCATCTCACTAAAGCTACGATTAAAATCGAGAGAAGATGAAAACCATTTAAGGTCAAGTACAATAAAGTGGAAAATTATATCTAAAGTTTTTGAATTTGTGATAAAATTATGCTATAGAAGGAGTACTCATGCAAAAAGTTTATAAAGAGTGTTATGCTTTAGACAAACGATGTTGCGAAGAGTACGGACTTACAGAAGACATACTCATGGAACATGCCGCTAGAGGTATGGCTGAGTATATACGTCAAAACTTTGAAAAACATAGCAGAGTTCTTGTAGTCTCTGGTGCGGGGAATAATGGTGCAGATGGTATGGTGCTGGCACGACAACTTCATGGTGATTATGATGTGCGATTACATCTGCCCTTTGGGGTGAAATCTCAGATGGCTAAGATACAGCTTGAACGTGCCAAGAAGGTAGGTGTGCAGATAGTAGAGCAGATAGAAGATGCAGATGTTATAGTAGATGCACT
>CAYXTZ010000142.1:0-3498 GCA_964468535.1 uncultured Sulfurovum sp. | reverse complement strand
TGTGAAGGTTTTAGGTGATGCTCTACTAAAGGCATTAAACTTTCTATAAAATCATGCTCATCCATAAGTCTATACATCAAAGATTTTGTTAAATCTAAGCCTGTAAACTCATGCCCGATGGAACGTATGTTCCCATCTTCATCTACAGTAGTAGAGCTTGCCTTACCTAAGTCATGACACAAAATAGCAAACATAAATTTTAGCTTTTGTTTGTCTGAAATGTCCATTTCTTCATTGCCTATGCTTAATGCTAACGCCATTTCATCAACTGTCATCATCGTATGTACCCAAACATCTCCCTCTGGGTGCCATTTGGGTGATTGAGGTACAGCTATGAGTGCATGTAGCTCTGGAAAGTAGCGTTTGAGTACACCCAACTCCCTCATAAGTTCAAAACCCTCTGAAGGCTTCTTTGCTTTAAGAAGTAACTTTTTCCACTCTTCATAGACGCGTTCTTTAGCTAGTTCGTCTAACATGCCTTCCATTACCATCTTATGACAGAGTCTAAAAGTGTCCTCCGATAATGTAAATCCAAACCTAGCAGTAAACTGTACAGACCTATAGACGCGTAGTGGGTCTTCTATGAAAGTCTTCTCATCTATGTGTCTAAGCTTTTTCTTTTTTATGTCATCTAAGCCATTAAAAGGGTCTATGAAACATTGTGCTTCCACATCGTAGCCCATAGCGTTACAGCTAAAGTCTCTGCGTCTAGCAGCTGTTTTAAAGTCTAGGCTTCCATCCACTTCAACATCAAAACCTCTATGACCTTGCGCTACTTTTCTCTCAAGACGAGGAAAAGAAAAGTCATACTCCTCACCCTCATGCACAAACTTCAAAACCCCAAAACTTTTACCCACAAGATTTACAGAACCAAAACCTGAAAGAATTTCTTCTAGTTCTTCCATGGACGCTAGTCCATAAACCTCAACATCGTAGTCTTTTATGGGAAGTTCTAAAAAGTGGTCACGCACAGAACCACCTACTATGATGGCTTTGGCATTTTGTTCTTGCAATAGTTGTGAGATTATTTTTAAAATAGTTGGGATTTGCATTTTGTATTATAGCTAATACAGGCAACCTGTAGGCAATGGACTTTGTGTTTCTAGCTTTTTTGAAAAATGAGGTAAATCCGTTACAACTTTAAACCCTCCAGCTACTGAACCTTTCATCACAGCTCCCACATACCCTAGCTTATTCATATGCCCACGTACATAGACTACATCATCTGATTTAATATTGACACTTCCACCAGAGCGAGTAAAAGGTTGTGTGTCAAGGTGAGAATGTACGAGTATACGTCTATAAAGCAACTCACCTTTTTCATTTATAACTTCCCACCAATTAGCATACTGCTCACAACCTGTCTCATCACTTTTTAAAGTCACAGCAAAACGGTATGCACCCTCACTGCCTTGGACTTTTACCGCGATGACATTTGCTTCTATGTTTTCTGCATATACCAAACCAAATAACATAGCCAATAGTATCATACCTTTAATCATTTATATCCTTTGGGTAAACCAGTTAAATTCACCTTGCATAGTTATGATACCTGCTTCATCTTTAAGTTCTACATATACAGTAATGCTAACCCTAGCCTTTCTTTCAAAAAGAGATATAAATTTCTTTTTTACTTCATAGTCTACTCTTGCATAAGCACCTATGCGTGTCGTAGCAGGGCTTTTGTATTTCACAGTAGAGCCACGAAGTAAAGGCATAACTTTTCCCTCATACTCAGGGAAAAGTCTTTGCAAATACAATCCACTCTGCGTCTCTGCTAGTGCAAACTGTGCTGAAGCATGTATGGTTTGTATGTGGTTTTGTACTACTTCTGTAGGTTCAGGTTTAAGTGTATCTATGACTTCTACTGTAAAACTTTCAGGTGCATAAAGTGCTGTCATTACTGCATCAAAAAGTGCTTTATATCTTTCATCTAGTGGTAAAATCTTCTGTGTACCTTTTCGGTTCTTAACTAAGTCATTTTCTAGCTACAGATGATTTTTTATTGGAACGATGGTAAAGAAACCAAGCAATCCAAAAAAACATAGAAATCCCAATAGCTGCCAATATAGCAGGTATAGGGTTATCTAAGGAGCTAACAGAACCCGCATATGTGGCTATGCATATGTAGGGTACAGAGCTTATGAGCCACGCAGACAAAAACTTAATAAATGGCATTTTAGTCATACCTGAGAGACAGGCCGTACTCTCTGGCAAAAGTGGCATAGCTCGTGAAAGCAGTATCATCACAAAACCATGTTTGCTAAATGTATTGATGGCATCATTACGTTCTTCTTCGTCTTTGATTAAAAAATGTAATATCTTATCTCCATAACGATAACTCAAAAGATACCCAGATATACCTGCTAAAAGTACACCAAGCATTGCAGCCATTGCTCCATACATGTGTCCTAAAAAATACCCTGCTAAGAGTGTCACTGTCAATGCAGGAATGGCTATAAACAAATCTGCAAACAGTAGTAAAACCACAATGCCACCCACATAAAAAGGTGAGAATTCCTTTGCAGCTCTTAGCCATCCTTCTATTTGCTCTAATGTCAGTAATCCTGCAAATTTCATGACAAGAAGTGTACTGGTAAAGACCATAAAAAGTATCAGAAAAAGTTTAATGAGTGCTTTCATTTTGTACCTCTAGCTATATAATTTAGCTACACCGATTTTTTCATGTATTTCATTTACTGTATATTCAGGAATACTTAATCCCTGTGCCAGTCTTTTCATGTATGTTACTTCATTTTCATGCGTGATGTCTATAGTCAATAGTGACATCAAATAAACTTGCTGCTCCATCCCTCTAGGAACACTATGTATGACGCCATCAACATCTAAGGGTGAAGACATTTCATTTTGTACAAATGCTAGTTCTTCTGGGCTAATATCTCCTATATGTTCAGTAATTTTTCTCTGCTCTTCTGCGTCTATTTGTCCATCTGCTTTGGCTGCATTTATCATTGCTTTTAAAATAATTTCTGCCTGCTTTTCTTCCTCATCACTCGCCTCCACTGTGCCACCAGAAAGTGTTGCACTTAGAAGACTACCAAGGTCATTACTCTTTTTATCACCTAAAGAGTTCATCATGTCTGAGAGTTTATTATTTGATTGTGCTTGCTTGCCAGTATTTTGCTCAGCATTACTCTGATTTCCACCCAAAAAACCTCCAATCTTGTCAGAAATTCCGCCCATTCCTCCAGCACTATTCATAGCTTTACCCGCAGTTTTAGCAAGTAACACACCTATGGCTACTTTTCCTAATGTACTCATCATACCCATCTTTTGTCCTTATATTTTATGTATTAAAGTATATCGTTAATTGGTTAATCGACTTTAAATATTCAATAAGACTTAGCGATAAAAAGCTTAACATCCTGAGTAATATATAGTGATAAATTAATTTGATAGAAATGAAATGAAAAAGGGTAAATATTGAAGATTATCATAACTCAAAGTGGCAGCGACCTACATTTCCACAGACGTAGC
>CAYXTZ010000141.1:0-3503 GCA_964468535.1 uncultured Sulfurovum sp. | reverse complement strand
AAATGGACGCAGCTTCTAACCGTGGCATAGATGACATAAAAGACCTCATAGAACATACCAAATACAAACCCTCTTCAGCACGCTACAAAATCTTCATCATAGATGAAGTCCATATGCTTACCAACCAAGCCTTTAATGCCCTACTTAAAACGCTTGAAGAGCCACCAGACTTTGTGAAGTTTATATTGGCTACGACTGACCCCTTAAAGCTCCCAGCCACCATACTCTCTCGCACCCAGCACTTTAGGTTTAAAAAAATTCCTCAAAACCTTGTACTCAAACATTTAGAGCATATTTTAGACCTTGAAAAAGTTGGCTATGAAGTAGAAGCCCTAGACATCCTTGCACGTTCGGGTGCAGGCTCACTTCGTGACTCACTTACACTCACTGACCAAGCTATAGTTTACTCTAAAAACTTTGTAGATGTAGCAACAGTTACGGGGATGTTGGGCATTATAGAACCTAGTCATCTAGAAAAACTTCTTAACGATATTATGACAAAAGAGACTAGTAAAATTTTAAGTTTTATTAACATGGCACGCGACTATGAAGCAGAGATGATACTTGATGAACTGACCCTCTACTTAAAAGAGTTACTTCTAGGAGGACAAGGTAAATTAAGTCCTATGATTATAGAACGATTCTTTAGAGTCATCGCAGAGTCAAAAGGTCTTTTAGCCCTAGGAAGTGATGGTGAGTTTGTGCTTTCATTAGCCCTCTTTAAGATGATGGAATCTTTACAAATAAAAGACATAGACACCATGATACGTGGACTCGAAAATGAATTAAAAGGGGTAGAAGTTTCCGAAATCATGGTTACCTCACCTAGCCCTGATGTTTCTGCTCCGCCTGAGGTCTTTACCATCACCCAAGATGAGATAGACTCCTCTTTACCCTCACCTATGGTACAAAAAGAAACGCTCACATCTTCTGCGATAGAACCTGCCACAGTAGTGACTGCCCTTAAAGAAATGGTTCAAGAGCCACTAAAAGCAAAAGAAACCATAGTCACAGAAAAAACACAAGTCACTCCTAAACCAATAGTTGAGGATGCCACAGTGCAACCCATCAAGAAAGAGCCTGTCCCTACACCTCCATCTACTCAAACAAATCCTCATCAAAAAACATTTGATACACTTGTAAAAAAAATCTATGATAGAGACTATGATTTAGGTACATGTTTTGAACGCAACATCTCTTTTGAAAGTTTTGAAGACAGTAAGCTCACTTGGGGTTCTCAAGCAGAGGGAGAGGACAAGAAAATGCTCATCACTCACTGGGGTCTCATAAATATGTTTGTCAAAGACCTCTTTGGTTTTGAGACCAAAATAGTCAATATTTCTAAAAAAAAAGTAATTAACACTTCGTCTTCGACAAACCCAGGTAGCAAAATAAGTACAGTACCTGAGCCTTCCGAAGTACTCAATCCTCCACATTCAGACGCAAATGTTAGCTCTATGGCAGAAGACATCGAGATGAAAAGCTCTTGTATTTCCCCTGAAGCAGGAGACACAGAAGCTGCCAAAGAAAAAGACCCCTCAACCCTACTTCAAGAGCCTATGGTGAAAGAGGCTATCGCTCTTTTTGACCCGAAAAAAGTACGGATAAAACGTAATACTTAAGGGAATGTCTAATACTAGGTGAATATAGAATTTAAAACTACTCTTATCTTGCTAATTTTGATATGAAAGCTCTTCTTTCAATGCAGCACCTATTAATAACATTCCCTTTTTTATGCCCTTTATCCACATACCTATGTGCTTCAACCATCTCTTCTAAAGGGCAGGCTCTTTCACCATTAATGCGTAATGCAAATATAGCCAGTGACCCTTAAGTTTAAAGTTTAAAACTTGATGACAAATTTTGTAAACTCCACGTAAACTACACGTTGTTTCATGTTTTATGTAACTTAAGTTACATAATATAGCCTTGCATTTAGTCTATAATAATTCATCTTAAAATTATAAAGGATTAAAAGATGAAAAAAAATGTACTAATGGGAGCAATGGTTGCTTCAATGATGATGGTAGGGTGTGGTAGTGATAATGATGAGGCACCTGTTACGACTGAACCTAGGTTTTCTACTAAAATAGTGATGGGTGATACTATGGAACTTGATAGTGCAACAAATCTAGCATGGATTGGCTCTGTTGGAACTGCTGGTGGCAATGCTTGTATACCAAACCCTGCACCAACAGATATGATGACAGAAGTAGCTACGGCAAAAGATCATTGTACTGCACTTGTTTTTGCTGGACATGGTGATTGGAGAATGCCAACAGCTTCAGAAAATACTAAATTTATAACAGACATGATGAGTGATGGAAAAATACCATTTTATGCCAATCCTAGTTGCCCAAGAATCATAGGTATAGATGGAGAGATTGCAGTAACTGTAAATACTCATAATACACAAATAGTTGGAGATACTACACCTTGGCCTACGCTACTTGAAATGCAAGGTGGTAAAAACTTTGGTGTTAAGTGTGTACGTGAAAACTAAGATTATCTTCGTAGGCTAAGCAATTTGGCTTAGTCTTATTTGGATTAACTCAAAAAAAGGTCAGACCTTAGATATACACCCCGCAAAAACCTTAAACTCAGCAATCCAACAGCAACAACCTCAAGATAGCCATACGCATAAACACCCCATTGTTTGACTATCTTTGATATGAGAGACCTCAACACTCCAAGATGCTTAGCAATACTAGCTTGTGTATAGCCATCTTTAAGTGCGAACATGATGGCATCATTTCTTTTGCTACCTTTAAAGTGTTGGAAAAGTGTTTTGCTAAAAGCAAGGCTATGCACACCATCGTTATGTAGCACTTTTTGTTTTTGTATGTCTTCAAGGGTTTTCACATCTTCCTCATCTAACTCAAGCCCTATAAGTTCTTGTATATTCCTGGAGTCCAGTTCTGCGAGTAGTTTGGAGTGCAATGTACAAGTTGGAGGAGTCTGTTTGTTAGCTATAACTGAACCCAATGTATAGGGGTATTCTCCCACACGTGAGACCAAACCAGCTTTTATAGGGTTTTGTTCTATGTAGCGTATGAGCGTGTAGTAGTATCCATCAGAATTTATATACCGAGAATAAAATCTCCCTTGCCAAAAATGCCCAGAACGCTTCTGCTTTTTGTTCGCATAGATAGCATAGTTGCTGTTCACATGTTTCATAAACAAAGAAAGGTTATCACACCGCGTCTCTACCAAAAGACGAAAATGATTGCTCATAAGACAATAGTCATGCAACACTACAGCATAAGCCCTACACGCCTCACAGACAATGCCCAAAAATACATCATAATCACCATCATCCACAAATACATCACTACGGTTCACACCACGATTCATAACATGATGATAACCTGCTATATCTATGCGTGGTTTTCTTGGCACAAAGGAGTCCTTTTGTGTTGTGATTATTATAGCATAATTTTTAGGTGTATTTTCAACGCCTCGTATCTACCAAACCCCTCAACAAAACACCCTATACTAACCAC
>CAYXTZ010000140.1:0-3539 GCA_964468535.1 uncultured Sulfurovum sp. | reverse complement strand
TCACCACCACGTAATGCCATAACAGCTATCTCATCTTTTGTTCTAGCTCCTATTTGACCATCACGCCCACTGACTCTCACTTTATCTAAGTCAAGTCCTCTTCCTTTAGCAGCAAATTCACCCAAAGTAAGTGCTGTACCTGAAGGGGCATCTACTTTATGCTTATGATGTTGCTCTACTATCTCAATATCAAAATCTTTAAGTGTACGTGAGACTTGCTCAACAAGTTGCTTAAGTAGTGCAATACCCGCAGACATATTTGATGCATAAAGTACTGGCATTTTAGCAGATGCTTCCATCATCAAATTTTGCTGATGTTCAGAAAAACCTGTCGTGGCAATTACAAGTGGAGTAGGGTTATCTAACGCTGCTTCACATAAAGCTTGCGTGGCTTTTGGGGCAGAAAAGTCTATCACGATATCACAATTTTCAAGTAATATACTCATACTATTGGTGACCAAAATATCAGAAGGTAAGTCACGCTTTAGTTCATCAAAAACATGTACTACACTCAAAGGCAACTCACTATCATGCAGTAAAGAATCTATAAGAAGATTGCCTACTCTACCTGTGCTACCTACTATCCCTACTCTATGAGTTTTGGTCATTATTGTTGCTCCTGAATATATGAAATTGCTTGTAGTGCTGCAATAGACCCATCTCCTGCAGCAGACACCACTTGCTTAGGTGCATCTATACGTAAATCACCTGCCACAAATAGACCTCCTACTGAAGTATTCATTTTCAAATCTACAATCACTTGACCCCAATCATTCATCTCGCAGATAAATTCACCTTTATCATCTTTAATCACATCATTTTTTACATCTTGTCCTACAAATACAAAAAGTCCTGTGTTATCCATGTGTGTAATTTCATCTGTTTTAAGATTGCGTATATCTACACCCGATAAACCCATAGCATCACCAGTACACTCTTCTATCACCGAGTCTGTAATGAAGTGGATATTTTCTTTTCTTATAGCCCTATCTAGGGTAGGTGGTGCTGCTCTAAACTCATCTCTTCTGTGGACGACATACACATCTGAACAAATATTTGAAAGGAAAAAAGCTTCTTCTAGTGCAGTGTCTCCGCCACCTAGTACGGTCACTGGCTTATTTTTGTAAAAAAACCCATCACATGTGGCACAGGTACTCACCCCTCTACCAAAAAATTCATCTTCGCCCTTAAACCCTGCGCGTCTTGGAACAGCTCCTGTACACACTATGGCTGTTTTGGCTTCTACTGTATCTCCACCATCAAGAGTGATAGTAAAATGTTCCCCTGTTTTTTGTACTGATTTTACTTTTTTCATCTCATGCTTTAGCCCAAAATTAAAACACTGCTTTTGCCAAGTATCCATAAAATCAAGCCCTGTTTTTGTGCTATCAAAAAATCCTGGGTAGTTTTCTATCTCAGAACTTTTTGTTATTTGTCCACCAGGTACACCCATCTCAAACAAAGTCACATTTTGAAGACCACCACGTGAAGCATAAAGTCCTGCCGTAAGTCCAGCAGGACCCCCACCTATAATCGCACAATCTAGCATATAAAATCCTTATGGAGAAATAATTAATTAAACAAATTATACAATGATAAAACTTGATTAATATTTTTTTTTAAAATGATTGAAGTATTTGAAAAGTAGCTAGCCACGTGAGTCTTCTGCTAAAGGTAGCGAAGTGCGTAGCTTTAGCAGAACCTAGTGTTAGCGTAGCTTAAAGAGCTTTGCCCTCTAATGTTCTATGATAGTAAAGCGTTAATTTTTTCAGCAAATGCATCTTTAGAAGCGGCACCTACCATTTGGTCTACCATCTCACCATCTTTAAAGAAAAGAATAGCAGGAATAGAACGGATACCATATTTAACAGAAATTTCTTGTTGCTCATCAGTATTAACTTTACAGATAGTTGCCTTACCATCAAAGTCTTCAGCTAATTCTTCAATCACTGGAGCAATCATTCTACAAGGTCCACACCATGGTGCCCAAAAGTCTACCATTGCTACGCCCTCTGCGATAGTTGCATCAAAATTTTCTTGTGTTAAATCTACATATTTTGCCATATTAATTCCTTTGTATTGTGTAATTTTAAAAAGTATAGCGTAATTTCATTATAAAGCTATTGTCATAGCTTATATTTTTTATAATATCTATAAGTTGTGTATTATTGGACTAAATTAGTCTTATTTAGAGTTTTGGAAGTTCTATTTCAAGAAACTCTGCAGAACGAGAACCTTCTATTGCCTCTGTATTGAAACCTTTCACTGTGTAGACAAATGAGATTTTAGGTTTTTCTGTACTATTTTTATTTGCTCTATGTAAAAGTAAAGAATGAAATAAGACTACATCTCCTTTTTTCAAATCTGTAGAGACTTTTTGCACTATTAATTTTTGATTTATTTTATTGTTTTCACAGAAATACTCTTTCTCATCAAACTGTTCTTGGTTAAAGTGCATCTTATGACTACCTGGGATAAATTCCAATACACCATTTTCACTTGTTTCACTGTCCAATGCCAACCAAACACTCACTAAATTTTCATCACTATATCGCCAATAGCGTCTATCTTGATGCCATCTCGTATCTATACTATAGTACGGCATTTTTGTCATAATAGAATTATGATGTGCAGTAGTCAACACCACTTTACTGCCCAATACCTGCTGTAAGATAGGTCTTATTTTTGTATCTTCCATCCATTCTTTAAATACAGGACTCCTGTCGTACACTTGTCGTAAGCGTCTTATAGTTATATATTTCTCTTCAGTGTGACTATCGTAGTCAGTAACTGAAGTGCGGTATTCTTTACTACGATTACCATACCCTGTTTCTGTTTCAATAGGTTCTATTTTTTGCTCTACATGCTCTTTGGCTATTTCTAAAATAGTATCACATTGTTGAACATCCCCAAAATCTCTCAAAACAATAAAACCATCTTTATGGAATTTGGCTAATTGCCCTGTGGAGAGTTGCATCTATCTACCTTCTTGCTGCCTTGGAAATTTAATTAAGTGATTATAGCGTAACATTCTCTATAAACTCTACCTCATCCCCCCGAATAATCAAAGCATCGATAGTAAATGCCATGTCTAATTTTTTTATTTTCATATAGTAGTATGCAGAGTTAATTACTTTACGTAATTTAGCAGGAGTAACGTTGTAAATAGGGTCGAAATTAGCCCGTCCAGACTTTACTTCTATAAAATGTAAGACATCCTCATTTTTAGCAATAATGTCTATCTCCCCTAGTTTCCTAGCAAAATAGTTACGTTCCAGTATTATAAACCCTTCTTGTTCTAAAAAGAGTGTCGCTAAGTCTTCACTTTTATCGCCAAAAAGTTTAGGTAATTCTCTCATAGCTCATTTATGCCTTTTTATAGTAATAGGAGTCAAATTATCCTATTTAGTCTCAAATAAAGTTTTCTTTAATCTAACTTGGTTATTATCCAGTAAATTATATCTAAAAGGATTACAATGTCAATGATAAATATAGCCCAAGAATGTGGATGCTTCAAGAGAAGTGAACTAGAAAATAAT
>CAYXTZ010000139.1:0-3578 GCA_964468535.1 uncultured Sulfurovum sp. | reverse complement strand
GTCTAGCCACTGCTGTGAAGTCACTTTACCTTTACATAAATAGTCACGTACCTCTTCATCAAAGATTTCTGCTCCACCACCTGGCATGGAGTCTACGCCGTTTTCTATCATCATATCTAGCACCTCATCGTAAGAGTGTCCATACTCACGCGTAATGAAGTCTACTTCAGCGGCCGTCATAGACTTGATGTGAACGTCAGGGTGTTTTGCACGTATCTTTCTAAATGCTCCCATATACCACTCTACCCCATCTTTAGGGTTATGTGCAGAAACGATGTGTAACTCTTTTGCTCCCTTTGCTATGGAGTTTGTGGCGATGTCTAAGATTTGTTCATGTGTTAGCGTGTACTGGTCTGGGTTTTTACGGGTGGCTGAGTAGGCACAAAACTTACATACATCTGCACATACATTGGTAGGGTTGATGTGACGGTTGATGTTGAAGTAGGACTTATTGCCGTACTTTTCTTTACGTATATTGTCTGCTAGTTCACCTAAGGTGTAAAGGTCAAGCTCATAAAGTGCTTCGCCTTCTTCTTGACTAAGTCTTTGCTTATTGCGTACTTTCTCTACTAAATTCATCTTGTTATTTACCCTTAGCTATTTTGGGTATTATAACACTAATAGATTAGGAGTTACTAAGTGGATAACATAAAAGCACAAATAGAAGAACTCTTACATAACAATGCCACAGATTTCGAGATAGCTAAAGTCTTAAAAAAAGATATCAAACTTTATTTTAACACGCTAGAAGACACCTTCTCTACCTCTGGAGGAAAAGACTTCCTTGTCAAGCATACTAAAAAAATAGATAAAATTTTACAACTTGTCTATATGGTTGCTCTACGTACCATGTTTACTGACTATACTCCTATGAAAAACTCTATCCCCTTGGCATTGGTTGCTTTAGGCTCTTATGGGAGAGAACAACTTTGCGTGCATTCAGATATAGACTTAATGTTAGTCTATAAAGAGATACCAGGATACAACTCCAAAGAGATGATAGAAAAAATACTATATATTTTATGGGATACAGGACTAAAACTGGGGCATCGCGTACATACAGTAGAGGAATTATATGAAGTTTCAAAAACAGATATTACTATCAAGACTGCACTCATAGAATCACGTTTTATAGAAGGTTCAAATTTTATTTGGATGGAAACACAAAATGCCATTACGCAGATACGCCACGATAATGTAGAGAAATTTATACAGTTAAAACTTGAAGAACAAGAGAGAAAACACAAAAAATACCCTATCACGATGGAACCAAACCTTAAAGATGGTGCAGGTGGATTTAGAGATGCCAATCTTGTGTATTGGGTAGGAAAAGTACTTTACAATACTGACAATATCAAATCTCTACCCTATGATATAGTGGACCAAGAAGAGTACAAAGAATTTCGTATAGCCTTAGAGTTTTTGTTTCGTGTGCGTTCTGCTTTGCATCTAGTAGCAGGGAGAAAAGAAGATAAGTTACGTCTTGACCTCATCCCTGACATTGCTACCCTACTAGGCTACAAGATGAGTAAACAGGAGCATATGAGATTTGCCTCTAAAGTCACGAGTAGTCTTAAAACCATCAGACTCTACAGTATGATATGGGTCAATACCCTCACGGAAAAATACAGCCAAAAGAATCCAAATAAAAATTACCTCTACCCCAAAAAACAATTTAAGGACTTTAACGTTTTACTCATGCACCTCATCAAAGCCTCTAAAGAACCTTTTTTGGCACACCCTAGCCTTTTGCAACAACTGATAAATATAGAAAAACCTCATCGTCTTGATGATAGCTTATATCGCAGTATCTCGACACTTTTTCACAGTGCTAATGCCTACTCTGTACTCGTAGCTTTGTCCTATGCTAAACTTATGCCCTACACTATACCTCCTATGAAAAATGTGATTAACCTGCCACAATTTGATGGATACCACCAATATGCTGTAGATACCCATTCTCTTCGTTGTCTTTATCACTTAGAGAAAATAGAAGACCCATTCATACAAAGTCTTTGGGATGCTTTAAATGATGATGAACGTGCCATGTTAAAAATGGTGGTTTTTCTACACGATGCAGGCAAAGGTAGGAGGCGAGACCATCACTATGTGGGGGCAACTTTATTTAAAATATTTGCAAACCAGCTAGGTATGGACAGCAAATTCATAGGCATAGGAGAGCTACTCATACAACAGCATACACTCATGTCTAGAGTCGCTCAACGTGAAGACTTGTACAGCGAAACGGTCATCCTTTCTTTTGCTTCTTACTTTAAAACGCAAAAGCTTTTAGACATGATGTACATTCTTACATACGCAGATATGTCTGGGGTAGGAAACGACATCTACAACTCCTTTTCTGCAAAACTCATACGAACGCTTTACAAGCAGTCTGGAGAAGTACTAGGACAGACCAAAAGACTAGATGAAGCGGGAAAGCGTACAAAGAAGATAGCCTCTCTTAAACGAACCAAAATTTTTAAAGAGTTAAGCCGTAGCAAACAAAACAAGATTATCTCCATACCCTCTAACTTACTGTTTTTACGTTATACCACAAAACGTATACTTACCATCACAAGCAGAGCATTTGAGACAAAATCTTATACGTACACCATTTCTAATGAAAAGCATTTGACCATAGAAATCATACGCAAAGAATCGTTTAACCTTAGCTATTTGTTAGGTAAACTCTCTAACATTGATGTGGTCAATATGGATATTTGTAAACTCTATAACGGACTCAAGTACTTCAAGATAGACTTTAGTGAAACTATATCCGAAGAAGAAGTAAGTTTTTTAGAAGAGAGTATAGACAAATCATTTACTGCTACTAGCAATGAAAACCCTTTAAAAGCAAGCATACAAAAAGAAGAAGTAGTCATAGACTGTGAGCATTCAAAAACCTACGCCGTGATGCGTATCAACGCACAAAATCAAAAAGGGCTACTAGCATACATCATAGATATGTTCGATACTATGGGTATAGACATCGTTACTGCCAAAGTACATACGCTTAAGAATAGAGCTAGAGACATGTTTCTCATTGAGAAGAATGGAAACTTTTGTCATAATGTGGATATTATAATAGAAAAACTTACCAAGGGGTAAATATGTGTGGGATTGTAGGGTACTTGGGCAAAAATGAGAAAAAAGAAATCTTACTTGGTGGGCTTCAAGAGTTAGAATACCGTGGCTATGATTCAGCAGGTATTGCTGTCATAGAAGGTGATACGCTAAAGCAATTTAAAGCCATAGGTAAGCTAAAAAATTTACGTGAGAAAACCAAATCTTATCAGACAGAAGGTTTTGGTATAGCTATTGGGCATACGCGTTGGGCAACACATGGTAAACCTACAGAGCTTAATGCACATCCACATTTGGGTGCTTACTCTTATGTTGTGCATAATGGCATCATAGAAAACTACCAAGAGTTAAAAAAAGAACTTCAAGCAGATGGTGTAACATTTTTGAGCCAAACAGATACCGAGACTATCGTACATTTATTTGAAAAAAACCACAAGACCAATACTGATGTATTTTCTGCTTTTGAACAAACCCTAAAAAGACTGGCTGGTGCT
>CAYXTZ010000138.1:0-3594 GCA_964468535.1 uncultured Sulfurovum sp. | reverse complement strand
TGCACCTTTCCATATCTCCTGATTTAAGTACCATTTCATAGTGTTCTGTTTTAAACTTATAGGACATATATTCAGCTTTAGTTCTCTCGTCAAATGCAAGTTCCATACCACTAGCACTATTTAAATCAAACCCCACTGTAAACGTTTTTAGATAATCATTGCTTCCTCTAAAATGTTCAGAAGCAATGGCTGCTATAGAACCACTATCCATGCCACCACTGAGATATGCCCCAACAGGAACATCGGCTACAAGTTGTCGCTTTACTGCTTGTTTAAAGAGCCTGTCTAACTCTTCGATGTATTCTCTTTCATCTTTTATTTTAAGAGGTTCAGAAAAATCAAAATCCCAATATTGTTTCTTTTTTATCTTTTTACTTTTTAAATCTATCTCAAAATAGTGACCTGCTTCTAAAATCTGAATATTTTTATGTAAGGTTTTATTGGTAAATATATTTTGAAAGGTAAAGTACTCTAAAAGAGCTTCTTTATCTACTTCTGTTTTATAGTCTTTATATTCTAAAATAGATTTTATCTCACTTGCATAGATTAATGTATTTTCACCTGTTATGTGATAGTAAACTGGTTTTATTCCATATCTGTCTCGAACCAAATAAAACTTCTTTTTAAAGTTATCATAAAGTGAAAAAGCAAACATACCATTAAATCTATCGACACACGCTATGCCCCACTCAATATACGCATAGATAATCACTTCGGTATCAGTATTGCTCTTAAAACGATGACCCAATACTTCAAGCTCTACTCTTAACTCTTTAAAATTATAAATCTCTCCATTATAGGCTATCCAAATATTTTTAGATAAATCACTCATAGGCTGATGCCCTGCTCGTGAAATATCTAAGATAGACAATCTCCTATGCCCCATATATAAATCGTAGTCATGAGAATGCAACTCTGACTGAACAGAAGTTGATTCAATTACAGGAAGCATATCTTCTATACTTTTAAATTTATAATCTGTAAGGTTATGATGAAACGAAACGCCATTAGTATGTCTAGCTCCCGTATGAATAAAAAGGTAACCAGCATCATCGGGACCACGATGGGCTATCTTATCTGCCATAGATTTAGCATAATTTACATTTACAGATGGTCTATTTAAAGATAATGCTCCTACAATCCCACACATATTAAATCAAAGCCTCTTTTATATTAGAGATAATATATTCAAACTCTTCATCACTCATACCTGCATAAAGAGGAATAGCAATCGAGAGTCTATCTCCTGCGTAAGACATTAAAAAATCTTCATCTTTAAAATCATTTTTATCTTTATAGTACCCTAAAGTATGCACGGCATGTGTCCCTTGTCGCGTAGCAATGTTTTTTTCTTCCAGTTTTTCCATAAAAATATTTCTTTTGATATTAATTCTATCTATCTGCTCTTTAGTTAAATTAGAGATATCCTCTCCATCAGTAAAAATACAAACATAAGATTGAAAACCATGTTTGTAACCTTTGGGAATAAAAGGTGTTATAAGTTCAGAGATATCTTTCAATGCAACATCATATTTAGAAGCGACTTCACGTCTTCCATCCATAATGTACTCTTTTTTATCCATCTGACAGACACCTAAAGCACCTTGCATATCAGTCATGCGATAGTTATATCCTCTCATAGTGAAATCAGGAAGAAGAGAGCCACCTTTTTCTTTGTGTCGTTGTAAATCTGATTTACTTGCACCATGGTCTTTAAGTTGAGAAACTACATTAGCCAAAGCATCATCATTTGTAATAAGCATTCCACCTTCACCCGTACAGATAGATTTTCTTGGATGAAAAGAAAAACATCCTACATTTCCAAAAGTTCCAGAGTGCTTATCTCCTATCCAGCCATCAAATCCACAAGCAGAATCTTCTATGATTTTCAAATTATATTTTTTTGCCAACTCCATGATATAAGGCATATTAGAACAAAGACCAAAAAGATGCACAGGCATAATCGCTTTAATAGAAGCATCATTTATTATTAACGCTTCAAGCTTTGTCTCATCCATATTAAATGTTCTTAGATTAATATCACAAAACACTACCTCTGCACCTGTATACTCAACTGCATTTGCAGAGGCGACATAAGTAAAAGATGGCACAATAACCTTATCTCCTTTGCTAATCCCCATAGCTTCTAATCCAAGATGAAGGGCCGTGGTACAAGAAGTCGTGGCATGAGAATGTTTAGCTCCTGTAAATTCAGAAAACATCTCTTGAAACTTGGCAACATTTGGACCTTGCACAACCCAACCTGTTTCCAATGGTCTAATGATTGCCTCTGCTTCTTCTTTTCCAAAAATAGTCTTCGTGATAGGGATTTTCATTATTTAGCCTCGAATTTCATTTGCTATTCTCCAATCAATCAACTTCTGTAGACCCTTTTTTAGAGAATATTTATACTTAAACCCTAACTCAACTTCAGCTTTTTCTCGTGAACCAATTCTATTTTGAACCAATTGTCTAGCATCATCTTCACTATATGGTATATACTGTACTTTTAAATCTGATTTCTTTAACGCTAACATCGTATCACACAACTCTTTGATAGTAGTTTGTATTTCTGTACCAACATTATAGTAGCCCAATTTTACATCCGATTTTACAGCAGCTATATTACATCGTGCTATGTCTTCTACATAAATGAAATCATAAGCTTGTGAACCATCTCCATTGACCATTGGTGCTTCATTTTTATCAATCTTATTTAAGACAATTGGAACAACACCACTATATACAGCGTGTTGGTCTTGACCAGGTCCATAAACATTCATATATCTAAGTCCTACTATCTCCAAACCATATCTATCATTATAAGCTGTACACATAGCCTCTCCTGCAATCTTAGTTGCACCATAGAAGTTTTTATTATTAAAGGGGTGCTCTTCTGTCATAGGAACTTGCACTGCATCACCATAAACAGAAGCAGAAGATGAGTAGATAAGTTTTTTAACTTTATGTTTCACACACGCTTCTAAAACATTAAATGTTCCTGCAATATTTACATCAAAAGCTGTTCTTGGAAAATCTTTACAATGAAGTAACCACATTGCAGCTAGATGAAAAACATAATCAACTCCTTCCATTGCTTTATCTAAAACATCTATCTCTCGAACATCTCCACCATAAGGAAAAATTGAACATCGTTCATCTTTGAGTGACTCTTCAAGATTCACTAATTTCCCTCGTGTAAAGTTATCATAAATAATTACCTCTTTTACAGGTTCTTTTAAAAGTTCACTTACTACAAAACCACCAATAAATCCTGCTGCACCAATAACTAAAACTCTTGCATTTTCTAACTTATTTGACATATTTTTCCCTCATTTTATTAATCTTACTCTAGCATACTATTTTACAAAAAAGCCATCACATAAAGAGAGATTTTCTCATTAAAATACTTCGTGTCAAAATAGAATCCTGCATCATAGGGCATCATGATGAATGTGTCCTTTTTCTAACCTATAGATATTTTCACAACGACTAAGTGTACTAAGCCTGTGAGCGATAATAATCAATGTCTTATTTTCACTTATCGCATAAATCTCATCCATAATCTCTTTTTCTGTTTCATCATCAAGTGCG
>CAYXTZ010000137.1:0-3608 GCA_964468535.1 uncultured Sulfurovum sp. | reverse complement strand
CTTCAAACTGGTACATCTCTTTACTCACGATGTCTGAGCTGTCACCTACAGAGCGTTTAAAAAGAGCAGTCTCTTCTAGTATAGGGGTTTCGATGTAGCCATAACCGTAACGTTTGGCGATGTTTGTAGCTGTTTTTATGATGTGAACAAAACGTTCGCTGTCATCAAAAGTGAGGTCTTTCATGCCTCTTAGAGGGTTTATCATGGGGCTTCCTTGGAAAATATTATTGTGATTATAGCTTTAAGTAGGTTAGTATCTTTTGATGTATATTTTCCATACTCTCTCTAGCATCGACCTCTAAGTAGTCTATATCTAGTTTCTTTAAGCTCTCTTGCATTCTTTTCTGTACAGTCATGAGGTATTCTAATCCACGTAACTCAATGCCATCTAACTTTTTTTCAGAGCTTCTTTGTTGTAGTGTTTCCATGTCAGTAATAAATAAAATGATTTTATCTGGAAAATGTCCAGAGAGTGCAAACTTGTTTAGTAACACAAGTTCCTCAAAATAAAAATCTCCATTAGCAAGAGCATAACCTATACCTGAAAGAAAACCTCTGTCAGAAATAACTGTTTTATCTTTATTTGGTGCTACTACCTCTTCGTAATGTTCTGCACGGTCTGCCAAAAAGAGCAATAGTTCTGCACGTTTTGATGTAAGGGAGTCTGAAAGGAGTATCTCTCTAGCTTGTTTACCAAAAGCTGTACCGCCAGGCTCGTGTGTAGTGATAACGTGAGGATGCTTTTGTGCAAGTAACTCTATCTGAGTACTCTTGCCACAAGTGTCTATGCCTTCAAAGAGTATATACATTATTTTCTATATTCTTTTATCATTTTAAGCACAGTTGGGTGTAGCAGGTGGTCTACTTTCCCATCAAAAGGCAAGATGGAACGTACTACTGAAGAAGAAACATAAGAGTACTCTAAACTTGGCATAAGGAAGATAGTTTCTAAGTCTTTTTTGAGTGAAGAGTTGGCATAGCCCATTTGTATCTCATACTCAAAGTCACTCACGGCTCTAAGACCTCGTATGATGATATTTGCATCGAGAGTGTCTGAAAGGTCTACTAGGAGGTTGTCAAATCCTATGACTTTTAAATTGGGTATATCTTTTGTAGAAGCTTCAAGCATCTCTATGCGTTGTTTTGCTGTGAACATAGGGTTTTTAGAAGCAGACATTGCAACGGCTACTACTACTTCATCAAACATCTTGCACGCTCGTTTCATGATGTCCAAATGTCCTACAGTTACAGGGTCAAAAGTACCTGGGTAGATTGCACGTCTGGTTTGTTTCATATCTAAATTTCCTTGCCGTTAAAACTAAGATGTGGGGTCACAGCTTTAATTTCTTTCAGAAATTCAACCAATGACCCCAGCACACTTTTATCGGCTAATAATATCATTTTATTTCCATCTTTTAAAGAGGTTATTTTCTATGCCTAAAACATCGTACCATTTACCAATGATAAATTTCTCCATATCTTCTAAGCTAGAAGACTCAGAGTAGTAACCCATCACTGGTGGTGCTATGATGACACCAAGTGAGGCTAATTTGTGCATATTTTCTAGTGCTATGGCAGAAAAAGGCAGTTCACGTGGAGCTAAAAGTAAGGTTTTTTGTTCTTTAAGTGCAACTGCCGCCACACGAGTAGGGAGGTTGTCACTTATGCCACAGGCTACTTTGGCAAGTGTGTTCATGCTGCAAGGTATGATAGCAGTAACATCTACTCTAAAAGAACCACTTGAAATACTTGCTGCGATATTGCTTGAGGAGTGTAGCGTCACTTGTTTGTTTTCAAAGCTTTCTACAGTTAGGGCGTTGTCAGAGACTACGACATGTACTTCTATGTTTGAGGGCAAGTAGTCTACAAACTTCTTGCCTAGCTGGACTCCGCTGGCTCCTGTGATGGCTACTATTAGTTTCATTTTGACGGAGATAACTTTTCTTCCTTTAGCATAGGAAATTTTGAATAAGTATTGTCTTTACTTCTAGAAATTAACAAATACATTTTATCTGCAGATTCTTGAATTTGGTTTTCTAACCTATTTTGCATTGAATGCTTATTGCCAGTAAGTAAAGTACCACCCACACTGTAATAAATTGTACTTAAAATCATAATATTGATTATTCCTTATTGTATCTTTCTTGTTCTCACGTTGCACGTGAGAATGCATACTTCAACATAATTATTGCAAATACAACTTTTATAGTATAAAAACTGATATATGCATTCCCACGCAAAGCATGGGAACGAGGTTTTATTTTATGAAAAGATTATATCAAAAGTAATTAAAAGCTACTCAAAAAATACTTTTATATCAACCTCTGCATCTAAGCATTCTATGGGCATAATATCACTATTTTTTTCATCTATACCATAACATTTATCATAAAAATACTTATTATCTTTGAGTATAAATTTGTCTATGGTCTTTGCCAAAGGGTCAACTAAAAAATAGTTTAGTACAGCACAACTCTCATAGAGGTCTTTTTTCATGCCTTTGTCTTTGTACGCAGTTGAGGGAGATAATACTTCAAAAATGGCACAAGGCACCTCCTTTTCTTCACAGTAAAGTATGATGTCAGGCTGTACAACATTTACTACACC
Source organism: uncultured Sulfurovum sp. (assembly GCA_964468535.1). Taxonomy (GTDB): domain Bacteria; phylum Campylobacterota; class Campylobacteria; order Campylobacterales; family Sulfurovaceae; genus Sulfurovum. The sequence goes on along the minus strand of CAYXTZ010000137.1, from coordinate 1,001 downwards.
TGTACATTCAATTTTTAGGTCAAAAGGAGCGATACGAGGGAAGCACTTACTTTGTTTTTTATATTCTCTAAGATGTGTTGCGATATTTAAAACTATATCTTGATGTGTAGCAGTTGCTCCACTCATGGCATAGATATTTCCAAAGATTAATTCGTAGTATTCGTTGTCGGGGGTAGTTCTGTCTATCTGAAGATAATCATCATAACTATAGTTGTCTAAGTTAAATGCTTCCATAGTTTTATCCTTGGGTATGCTTGGTTAGTATTGAGCAATTATATCAAAAGTAAATTAGAGAGCTATGGAATGACCTTATAAGTTTGATTATGTTAAAAATGAAACATAATTATAAAGGTAGATAGCCATGACAAAAAAAGAACTTTCTATAAACATAAAATGGGATGAGTTTGAGATGGGGACTTGTCGAATATTTGTAGAGACATTGAACCAGTACATTCCTACAGTATTCTTTCAAGACCACAAACCTAAACCTACTGTCTCAAACAAAATGCTTCAATCTGTAAATGATATACTAAATATGGATATGAATGAATTTGATAGACTTGAAGAAATACTAGGAACGGATGTTTATAATAAAAGTAAGATACATGAGATACACATAGACCAAGAAAATGATAAATATGATGGTGTGTACTCAGAAGTTATCATGAGTACAGGAGCCAATATACAGGTGTCTGTCATAGTAAAAAATGCTGCATTTATATGTGTGAATGATGGTACGTATTTTGATACACTTGTGCTAAACAAAACAGACAGTGATGTGGATGTTTCCAAAAAAGGAAGCATAGATAAGGCAAGTAGAGAGAAGATACTAGCGATGATGCTTTCTTCCTAAGAGTATATACATTATTCAGATACAATTATTAAATTATTAAATTATTAAAAAACATAGGAAGAAAAATGTCAAGCAAAGCATACATAGAAAGAGTTTTAAACACTTTAGAAGAGATGAGTCCAGGTCAAGGTGAGTTTTATCAGGCTAC